>CALDNG010000328.1 GCA_937915285.1 uncultured Desulfomonile sp.
GGGTTTTCACCCGGACCTTCAGCGTAATCATCATCCTGAATATCCATCTCATGATCTTCAGCCATCATAGCCTCAAGATCCAGTATCACCAGAAAACGATCACCTACATAGGTCAATCCTCTCATGAATCGTGCATCTACGCCCCCGACGACACCCTTTGGCGGCTGTACGGACTTAATAGGAATGGTCAACAACTCCAGGACCGAATCAACTCTCACACCTATTCTCTTGCCCCACAACCTCACCATGACTACTACAGCATCTTTGGTCGCCTCGAAGGTTCCAGGAAGCCGCAATGCCTTCTTAAGGTCCACTACCGGCACTATCAGGCCGCGAATCCGTATAACACCCTCCACAAAGAATGGCGCCTTGATTAGCGGAGAAACATTTGGGGCCATTATTATCTCGTCCACCAGCTCCACTTCAATCGCCTGCTCGTGGCCTGCCAGTCCGATGACCACTACTCTTAGAGACTCGTAATCGGACCTGTCCGCAGCCTTCTGGAGTTCCTTGAGGCTGGATGCCACACGATGCTTTTTGACTGTTTCAATCCTGGAGAGGTCTTTCAGAATTATATCGAGTGATTCCGGAACTTCTCTGGAAGATTCTGTGCCTCCTGTCTGAAGGTAAGACCCTTTTGGCATACTTCCGGGATCATTTTTTATTTGTCCAGGCATATATTGAAATCCTCCGGGTCAACCTTAGCCCCACAAATGTTTTTCTGTGCGGCGCTATTCGGCATCTCAGACCCCGAATCATATCTTGAACTGTGAGGTAATCTCCTTGAGCTGGTTGGAAAGCTCAACCACATCGACCATTGCCCGGGACGACTCCTTGAGAGTTTCAGTCGACTGTTCACTAACCTGAGCGATATTCTGGAATGCGTCGGCTATCTCTTCGGCAGTCTTGGCCTGTTGCCCGGCTGCCCCGGATATCATCCCTACCATGTCGGTGGTGGAAACAATCCCTTCTACAATGTCGCTCAATGTTTGTCCGGCCTCCCTGGCCATGTGAGCGCCCGTTTCCATCATCTTTGCGGCATGACCGGTCTCTTGCTGAATTTCTTCGATGACTGCCGATATTTCGGCGGTTGACTCCGTTGTCCTAAGGGAAAGTTTTCGGATCTCCTCGGCCACCACGTCAAATCCGCGTCCGTGTTCTCCTGCCCTGGCCGCCTCTATGGCCGCATTTAGCGCAAGTATATTGGTTTGCGCCGCTATGCCACCGATCAATTGGACAACCCTACCGATCTCCTGCGTTCTGAGATTAAGCTTCCTTATCGACTCATCGACAGCCTCGATACCCACGAGAGTAGTCCTGAGTTTCTCCGATCCTTCGCGGGCCAGATTGGAAGCAGCCACGGCCGAATCAGCGGTTACCCTGGCGTTCTTGGAAACTTCCTGAATGGAACTCGACATCTCCTCCATGGCAGAGGATGTCTTCAGAACCTGGCTGAGTTGGTTCTCTGCGCCCCTGGTCATCTCCTGACCAGACGCCTTTATCTGGGCAGACGCGGACGCAAGTTTTACCGAACCGTCGGCCAGTTTTGACATCATTCGGGAAAGACTCTCTATGAACTGATTGAAGTTCCCTGCAAGCTCTCCAATCTCGTCTTTTCTGTCGGCAGCCATTCTGAACGAGAGATCTGCGCCACCCTTTGCCAGCAACTCCATCTGATCCGAAACCTGCCGCAAAGGTCTCTGAATGCTCCTGGAAGTCAATATTCCAATGGAAAGGGCAATGATTATGAGCGCCACGTTCAACCCTGTGGTCAGGTAATTCAACCTGTAATTTTCGTTAGCTGCATCTTTGGCCCGTTTGTCGGTTGCTTCATTTTCAACCTGGATGAACACTCCCATTTTGGCCCGTATCTCTTCGATGATCGACTTGCCGGATGACAACATAGAGGTGAATTCACTCAGAAAATTCTGGCCGTCCAGGGCTGATTTCTCAAATTCCTTCCGTTTTGCAATCCCGGGCTCTGCTACAGTCTGAACCCAGCCTGCATGGAGTCTTTTGACCTCGTCCAGGATCATCACCTGCTTGGGACTGTCCATGACCAGTTTGCGCTCTTCAGCCATCAATTCTTCGAATTTTGTCCTGCCATCATTGTAATGCGATATAAAATTGGAGCGCCCGGTAATAACAAAGCCTCTAAAGCTGCTTTGCATATCAAGAACCAGCCCTCTCAGTTTTTCGGCGTTTTGTATTACAGGAAGGTTTCTTTCAACGAGCAGGACGTATTTTTCTACAGCCGCGTTATTGGCCACGACCAGATACGCAGTAGTTAGAAGCATGAGCAGGAATATCAGAAAATAACCGGAAAGGATTTTGCTGCCAACCTTGAGATTCCTGAAGAAATTCATGTTCATTGTTCCTTTCAAGTTCGCCGTCTTGTTATATGATCATTTCCCTGGTCAAGGCTGTTTCAATATCGACTATCAGGGTCACAGTGCCGTCAGCCAGGACTGAAGCCCCCAGGATTCCATCAACACTGCCCAGATAATCTCCGATCGTTTTCATGACCACTTCCTGTTTGCCAACAAGCTCATCAACAGCCAAGGCAACTTTCTTCTGGGCCACTCTGACGATGACTACCGGAATAGATCCCTTTGATGTCGTCGACGAAGAAGAACGCTTAAGAATGGCGCCAAGTCGCCTGAGTGGATGAACTTTGCCGCGCACGAATATGACTTCGTTTTTTTCCACAGCGCTGATCTGGGATGAGTCGATGAGCATTGTCTCGCTGACTATGTTTAATTGAAGCGCATAGGTATAGCCGTCCACCTTTACCAGCAAAACATCCAGTATGGCGAGGGTCAATGGCAACTGAATCCTAAATACTGTTCCTTTTCCGACGGCTGTGTCAACGTCCAGTGTACCCCGTAATTTCTGAACGTTTTCTCGGACCACGTCCATGCCAACACCACGTCCTGAAACTTCGCTAACAAATTCAGAAGTGCTGAAACCGGGAGTAAAAAGGAACCGCATGGCATGGGCGTCTGACATCATTCTGGCTTCATCCGGAGTTGCAAGACCCTTCTGTATGGCGACTTCCCTGATTCTGTCGGCGTTGATACCCCTGCCGTCATCCGCTACTTCTATCAACACCCCGCCTTTTTCGTACCTCGACTGCAGCCATATCCTTCCAGCTTCGGGTTTTCCCAACTGGCGGCGTTCTTCCGGGCTTTCTATACCATGATCCACTGAGTTTCGCAGAAGATGAACCAGAGGGTCATACATCTGCTCCAAGACAGTTTTGTCCAGTTCAGTATCCTCTCCCTGTATGATGAGGTCGATTTCTTTTTTCTGCTGCCTTGCCAGGTTCCGGACTACACCCGGGAATTTTATGAAAAGTCTCTCTATGGGAACCATCCGGACGCTCATGACCGCATTGTGCAATTGCCCCGTCAGGCGCTCTATGGTCGAAGCTATGCCGGACAGTTCGTCGTCCCTAAATTTGTCTGAAAAACCTTTAAGCCTGTTTCTGGCTGTGATCATCTCACCGACGAGATTTATGAGGACATCCAGTTTCTCCGTTACGACCCTTACCGTCTGCGATCCCATGAAGGCATTGGTGTATATTGATTCTACACGTGTTTGATGAACATCCATTTCCTTTGGGCCAGAAGATTCAGCAGGGGGTTGGTTTGGCTTGGTTACAACAGACTTTCCGGAATATTTCAGCGGGACCTCGGCCATGATCCCCATCAGTTCTTCTTCCACCCTGGATGTGTCTACGTCCGAAGGATCCTTGGCGAGCGCTTTTTCCCTGATAAGCTTAAGAGCTTCCATGCCCTCGAGCATGGTGTCTATAATAGGGGGGGTTATTTTTAGATTGCCTGAACGAACGGCCCCAAAAACTTCCTCCATTTTATGGGACACATTCTTCACGTTGTCCATGCCTACGAAGGATGCCCCACCCTTGAGCGTATGCACGGTCCTGAAGATCTCGTTTATCAACTCCTCATCCTCAGGGTTGTCCTCCAACCTCAAAAGATCCAGGTTTAGGTGGTCCAGATGTTCGGAGGCTTCTTCAAGAAAATCCTCAGACATCTGGGCAAGGAGTTCAGCGTCGAGATCGACGGTTTCTGTTATATCTGGCACGGATTTTCTCCCTAGCCTGATAACACTTCATTCATCAGTTCCAGGAGCATAGTGGGTTTGAAAGGCTTTACGAGGTAGGCGGTAGCTCCGAGTTCCCTAGCACGCTCCTTATCCATGTCATGACCTTCGGTCGTGAGCATAACAACCGGAATGGAAGCTAGGGACTCGTTAGCCTTGACCCTCCTGAGGAATTCAAAGCCATCCAGCCTCGGCATATTGACGTCAAGGATGACAGCGTCAAAAGATTCTCTGGCAACAATGTCCAAGGCTTCCTGACCGTCCTGAGCCGTTGTAACCAGAAAGCCTCCTCTCTTGAGCGAAAATTCCACGAGCTTGCGGACACTCGGCGAGTCGTCAACTGCCAGTATCTTCTTTGTCATGGCATCTCCTCTATCTCTATCGCATGAAATGCTATATGAATTTTACCAAAATAAATGTTCATCTGAATTCTTTTGGGTTTAAACATTTTTAGTGTGAACCGCCTGTCCGGGACTTTGTCACTTTCCCTTCATTATTCCGTGTTTTGGCTTCCTGTAGGCAACAGTATGTTTGAGTCTGAACGGTTCAAAAATGTTAGATATGCGCCCTAAACTCTCCGAGTGCCCCAGAAACATGAAACCATCGTCAGCCAAAGCCCCATAAAGGTTTTCGACACAGCGTTTTTTGTCCGTGTCATCAAAATAGATCATGACATTGCGGCAGAATATGCAGTCCACATTTCGGACACGGCCTGTCGATTGTGAATCCATAAGATTTATGGAAGCTATCCTTACGACATTCTTCACAAACGGGTCCAGGATGTATTTTCCCGCCCGGTTCTTTTCAAAGTATTTACCCAACAAGTGTTTGGGAACGTTTCTGACACTGTATTCGTCGTAAACTCCTTCAGATCGGAAGAGCACACGTCTGAACTCCAGTCACGAGTGGATATC
>CALDNG010000329.1 GCA_937915285.1 uncultured Desulfomonile sp.
TGCTGGTAATTCTTGATCTTGCCTTTTTCAATGTTGATCCAGTGCCCAAGTGAGCCACGAGCCACGTCATTGAGACCTGCTCCCTGACCATTGACCGACTCATCAAGCTTGTAACTGGTGAAAGTCTTGGTATCACCCTTCTTGATGTTTTCGATCAGTTCCATGGTCCATTTCTCAGCGGCCTTGGCATTGACGAGACACTTGATAGCCCTTGCGCCGATACGGCCCAGGGTTGAGAAGAGCGCGTCGGGACCTATTTCCAGTTTTTTCAGCACCAGGTCGGTAGTCTCCTTGATTTCCTTCTGACCGCTAACATAGGAAACCAGGCACTGAGCCAACGGGCCTACTTCCATAACCTTGCCGTCGTACCTAGGCGCTTTCATCCAGGAGTATTTTCCGTCTTTGGAGTTGGTGTCAGGCACTGCGCCTTTTAGAGCCTCTCCCGAAAGCGGTTTTGTCTCACCAACCGAAGGATGCAACGGGGCTCCTGGCTGGTACCAGGCTCTGGTAACGTCTTCGGTGATCTTCTGAGGATCGACTGGGAGCGCCTTGAGTTGTCCGTCTAGTATCATGCCTCGTGGGAAGTAGAGGCTTTCCGGTTCCTTGTCGCTCTGCGGGAAATCTCCATAGCACAGGAAGTTCTTGTTACCACCGACCTTAGTCCAATCCTTGTAGAAGGAAGCAACAGCGAGGACATCCGGAATGTAGACTTCCTCGAGGAACGCAATCTGCTCTTTCAACATGAACAGATACTGTGAAATCCTGTCCGCATTGAGTTGTTCAACAACAGTAACACCACCAGGCAGATGCCCCTGAAGGTGAGGGTTCTTGGCTCCCCAGATGGCTGTCATCTGAGCGGCATGAACTTGCTGACGGAGGTTGTCCAGGTAATGTCCAACTGCCATCAGGTTTGCTTCCGGCGGTAGCTTGTATGCTGGATGTCCCCAATATGCGTTGGCGAATGGACCTAACTGCCCTGAATCGACAAAACTTTTTAGTTTCCCCTTCAGGCCTTCATAATATTTCTTTGTCTGAGGTCTGCCGCTTACTCCTGCTGACAAATCCGCTGTCTTGGCTGGATCCGCAGAAAGAGCTGAAACGACGTCTACCCAATCCAGTGCGCACAGTTGATAGAAATGCACGGGGTGGTCATGCATGTTCTGAGCAGCGTGGGTAAGGTTTCTTACGAGTCTGGCGTTGGGTGGGATCTTGATTTTAAGGGCGTCTTCAACTGCCCTTACGGAGGCCAGTGAGTGAGTCAGAGTACACACACCGCATGAGCGCTGGACGATAAGATGCGCGTCACGAGGATCGCGACCCTGAAGAATGATTTCCAGACCCCGGAAAAGTGTTCCCGTGCTCCAGGCGTCCTTCACCTTTCCGTTTTCTACTTCCACTTCTATGCGCAGGTGACCCTCAATTCGGGGAATAGGGTCAACGACGACTCTTGCCATGTTTTCGCTCCTTTTTAAAAGCTTATCTCATTTTTGTTTTTAAAGAACGGCCAGTAGCGGTTGCTTATTTCTGAACGTAGAACGGGGCAAAATTGTCCCAGAACCCTTTTTCACTGCATCCAATACATGGGTGACCAGCTTCTATCGGCCAGTTGGTTCCCTGATTCCACTTTATGATCGGGCAGTTATTATAGGTTTCCGGACCTGCGCAACCAACTTCATACAGACACCAGCCCTTAGCAGCGCCTGCATCACCGAATTCCTTTACGAATTCCTTGTTCTCAAAGTGGCCTCTTCTCGGGCAATTGTCATGAATGAGATAACCGTATGCGAATAATGGTCTACCCTGATCGTCCAGGGCTGGTAGCTTGCCGAGCAAGAGATAATGTACGATCGTGGCTACCATGTTGTCGGCATTCGGCGGGCAGCCGGCTATGTTGACCGTCTTGACACCGGTAACTTCCGAAATTCCCTTGGCTCCGGTAGGATTGGGTTTGGCGGCAGGCACACCACCATCAATTGCGCACGCTCCCACACAAATTGTGGCCGCCGCATCCTTGACCACGTGTTTGGCGATTTCCTGGAAGGTCTTTCCGTGGATCTTACCATACACACCATTGTCTTTGGTCGGAATCGAACCCTCACATATACAGATATACTTGCCTTTTTGTTCCTTGATTGTCTTTTCGAGGATTTCTTCCGCCTGATCGCCCGCTGCTGCCATGATGGTTTCATGGTAGGCCAGATCAATGATGTCAAGTACGATATCCGCTGTCCAAGGATGAGTCGTCCGGATGAATGACTCGGTACAGCCTGTGCATTCAGCGAAATGCATCCACACAACCGTTGGACGCTTGGTTGCGACCGCTTCAGCGATCTTCGGGGCAAAAGTCATCGGAAGGCCCAAAACCGTTGCCATCAACCCGCAGAACTTCATGAATTCTCGGCGGGAAACGCCTTTGGCGGCCAACCTTTCATTGAACTCGACGAATTTGTCCATCATCAGCCTCCTTAAGTGGACTATCTAAAACAATGGTATGAGAAGCCCGTAACAGACTAATACATAAAAATACCGCGCAAAATCCTGCAGTTAATTGAATGACATGACGGGCTAAAGAAGACCAGGCGCATTAAACCCTAACAAATGCTTACCTAAACACAAGTTTCAACAGTACTATGAAGCTCAACCAAAATCAAGCTAAAAATCCTAACATATCAACGTATTACAATCTACCATTTCGTAGCATCCGGCCGCGGCTGCATGCAAGTAGTAATCTTTTTGAATCATCTCAAGCAGTCTGTCAATACTTCCTTGTTGTGTCATTCAGGACTCTCTGTTGTGCGCGGCCTGAACAAAAAATTTAATATTTCCCTTGAGACAGTTTTCACAGACTATCCCTGGCCGCCGATAGGGTAGTTTCTATTTCCATATCTGAATGGGCTGCGCTTACGAACCATGCCTCGAAAGCGGATGGGGCCAGATAAACACCTCTATTGAGCATATTGGCAAAGAAATGGTTGAAGCGCTGCTTGTCAGAGACAAGAGCCTGTTCATAATTTTCCACAGGTCCCGGATGGAAGAAAACCGACATCATGGATGCGACCCTGTTGATAGTATGCGGGATCCCTTTTTCATCAAGGATTTTCTTCAAACCTTTCTCCAGGCTCGAAGACTTTCGTTCAAGCTCGACGTACGGGTTGTCTCTGATAAGTATTTTTAGGGTAGCCAGACCTGCCGCCACCGCCAGCGGATTTCCCGAGAGTGTTCCAGCCTGATAGACTCCACCAACTGGCGCCAGGCATTCCATAATTTCCCTGGAGCCTCCAAAGGCTGCCACAGGCAAACCACCGCCTATTACCTTACCCAGACAGGTCAGATCCGGTTTAATGCCGTATAGTTCCTGGGCGCCGCCCTTTGACACCCTGAATCCCGTCATGACTTCATCAAGTATCATAACTGATCCGTACTCTGAGCATAGCTGCCTGAGTCCTTCCAGGAAACCCGGATTAGGAGGAACCACTCCCATGTTGCCAGCCACCGGCTCGACGATTATTGCCGCGATCTTACCCTGATATAGTTCGAATTTTTGACGTGTGGCTTCCAGATCGTTAAAAGGCGCCACCAATGTCTGTTCCACTACACATGCTGGTACACCGAGTGAATCCGGAATGGAAAATGTTGCGGCTCCTGAACCGGCTCGTGCCAGAAGGGAGTCAGAATGCCCGTGGTAGCAGCCTGAGAATTTCAGGATCATATCTCTTTTCGTATATCCGCGGGCAAGCCTTATGGCGCTCATTGTGGCTTCAGTTCCGGAACTTACCAGCCTAACCATCTCGATAGAGGGAACCATGGCACAGATCGTTTCGGCCATTTCGATTTCACGCTTGGTAGGGGCCCCGAACGATGTCCCGTCCTTCATAGTCCGTGCTATTGCGTCAAGTACCTCGGGGTGGCAGTGTCCGAGTATCAACGGTCCCCATGAGCCGACATAATCAATGAATTCATTGCCATCCTCATCCGTGATCCGGCATCCTTTACCGGACTTGATGAAATGGGGATTAAGCCCTACGGACTTAAACGCCCTGACAGGGGAGTTTACACCGCCAGGTATTAGTTCAGATGCCTTGGCATATAGATTTATAGAGTCTGAATTTTTCATGATCCGGGTTCCTGAATTTCATTTGGTGAAATTAGTCAGCCTCGTCAAAATAGGTCATGCTGACTTTCTTCAGTTCGCGCTCGCTGAAGAGTATTTCATAGTCCTTGACATCGCAGGTCTCTGACATTTTCTTTATGGTTTCCAGGCAGGCTGCTTCGGAGTCCGCGTGGACCATTGTGAAGAGGTTGGCTCTTTTCGACCCGAAAGGTGGCCTTTCATAGCAATGCGTTACCTCGGGAAATGATGCGAAGACGCGTCCGACCTCGTCAACGCGATCCGGTCCTACTGCCCAAACTACCATGCCGTTGAAACCTATTCCAGCTTCAATGTGCCTGATCATCGCCCCCAACCGCCTGATAACCCCGGCATCCAGCATTCTTTGGACACGTTCCAGGACCTCTGCTTCAGTCAGTCCGAGATGTTGGGCCATTTTGAGGTAAGGTTGCAAAGAATCATCCAAATCACCTTGTAAAATTAGTAAAATGCTTTTATCAATTGAGTCCGGGACATAATTCGACATGATGCGCATCTCCGATTATCGTTGAGCAGACTATATATATATGAATCAGTCGCATAAAGAAAATTATTCATTATGTGTTGTCTTTCCGATGGGGATAGAAGCATATCCTTTTTTAAGGAGGGTCGAAACCAGGGGACGTTCGAAAGTTGGAAAATCTATTTTCCGGAATTGCTTCTTCGAGGGAACCGAGTTTCTGGTTGTCCGCAGCGGAATCGGCCCTGAAAGGGCAGCCAGGGCTGTTCGGTCGATTGAGGAAGACATTCGGATGATTATCAGTGTTGGAACATCCGGAGCGCTCATACCCGGGTTGAGTATTGGGCAAATGGTTGTAGTATCTGAAACTGTAAGGTCTGATGATCCGAACCGGGTGATTTCTTCTGACACCGAATTGGTAGAAAAACTATCTGCTGCTTGCCTCAAGACACGCCAAGATCATATACTTGGACGATTGGCCACCAGTCACAGGGCGGTTTTCAAGAAAAGAGACAGGGAGGCCCTGAATTTGTTTGCCTCTGCCGTAGCCGTGGACATGGAGAGTCACGCCATGGCGGAAGAGGCCGCCAAAAGGGGATGCGCCTTTGCAGGTTTACGTGTAATTTCCGATACGGTAGATTCCGGACCGCTGCCTGCAAAGGTTGATTTCAAATCGCTGTTGACAAGACCGGCCAGGATAAGGGATCAGTTTGCCCCGTTCATGCGATGGCGTACTTTCATTAAGCATTTTTTTTTCGCAATCAACAAATTGGACCCGGTGTTGATTAATTTCATTCGATCCATTTGAGATCATCAGGAGGTAAGTTGATAGACCGTAATCATTTCTCTGAGACTAATAGGGGTGGTCCTGGCGAAAGCCTGTTCGAATGTAAGGATTACTATGAAGACACCGATTGCATGGGGGTAGTTTACCATGCGAATTATCTGA
>CALDNG010000330.1 GCA_937915285.1 uncultured Desulfomonile sp.
TACCTGAGGCAGGCGCTACCAAACAGACCAACTATAACTCAATAATGGTTACCTTCGAGGTCGCACCTACAGTCCCCGTCTTCGTATGGCTACAAGAAGATTCAGTTGCAGGAACAGCCACGACCCCCATATATGTCAATCAATCCAGCACCAGTGTAGTCATACCCTATTATACGGGCAACACCTGGTTTGAGCTAACTACCGCAACCACGATGGGATATCTCTGCATTCAGGGGATTTATCCCACGCCTCCGCCAGAAACTTTTTATTATCCAATTTCTTGCACGATCGTTTATCAGTAACAGTATGGATAAAAGCCCAATCTATGCGTGCAAATTACACGACCGCGTTGCGAAGATTTGTATCGTTACTGCCAGGTTATGTAAAAGGTCTGTGGATTCCACTCATTGTTAGTATCATGGTTATATACGGTTATAGAACTGTAGATACCATCAAACCAAGAGCTAAAACCGCTGTCCTCAGATGTAATGGTCTGGACCTCTGAATTTATATAAATGGGCTGGGTAGTACCAGAAATATTGATAGTCGCCAATCCCTGGTTTACAATTGGCGTGTTTAAGACATAAATGGTCATGGAATTAAGTTTGCTAGGATCAAGCGTTACATCCTGGTTAAAAGCGGCTGTTGCCAAGGTGGGTTCGGATGAGCTTTTTGCCTTGGCAATCGAAGTCTTAACAATAGCCGACACAGTGATTGCTGTTGGAGTAGGTGGAGGTGTTACAGCGGACTGAAACTCGGCAGTAGCGGAAACAGGTTGGGATACTGCCCCAGTTTCACGGGTTTTGTTGTTGACTTGCCCCTGACACAACCCCAGTTCAACCATTGTAGGTAAAAAAAGAAAAACACCGAAGTAGATAGCAACTGATATTTTCTTGAGCATCATAACCTCGCATTTTTTTCTTTACTGATCTCTTGGACAACGAAAACCTGGGAAGGTAGAGATTTGGGGCACAATCAAGAATAGCAAATAATCAAAGAAAACGGTTGTTGCAAATATAATGTCCAATAATAAATAAATACAGGTATAAGCATTGCATCAACTCGCCTATATCACGACTCATTGTTGTCCACAAGGTATTTTTGAAAGGACATTCTCAGGAAAATCAGGTTGTCCCAGATAGAATTGTGGATTAGACCTAACCTTGTTGTTTTGGTGAAAAGACTCCCTTGAGGTTTTGGCAAAGATCTCTAACGATGCGTCCGTTTTTTCAAATAGGTGATCGTATTTCGTATCCCCGACATTCTTCGGGTTTCTTGGGAATGTCTTGAAAAATCATCGCTTACCTATTAGATTGCTTTGAACATCTGATGGACTTTTATTAATTTAAAGCAAAATGATTTCTAATGATTGGAACCCGGAGGTGACCATGAGTCGTATTTTTCTGAAAATATTTGGACTTTTTCTTTTGATGTCAGCGCTGGTCACGCATGGAACATGCCTGGCTCAACTCAAAGCCAGTGATGACCAAGTCAGGGGCTTTGCTACCGAAGAGATGTCATCCATCCTGAAGGCAGTAGAATCCAGGAACTATGAGCAGTTTTCGCGTGACTTTTCGGATCAGATGAAAAAGGCGGAGACGGCTGAGAAGTTTTCGGTTCTTAGCGAGAAATTCGACAAAAGCCTTGGCAAGCTGGTGTCTCTGGATTACCTGGGTTTTTACGTGAAGGGCGCCAACACCGTCGCTCTGTTCAAGGCGAGGTTTTCAAAGAGTGAAGACGATCTTTTCATGAGGCTTGTGGTTGACCTGAAGTCACCCAAACAGAGAGTAACCGGCCTGTGGTTTGACTGAGATCAGGATTCGGGGGGCGGTTTTCCTGTAGTTACTTCAGGATTCCCATCTGCCGTTCAAGCTCGGCTACATAAATCGTGTGATTTGCCAGGGCTGTGTAATAATTGGATCTGGATGTGTCCACATTGAGTATAGCGTCCATGACATGCAGGTACGATGTCAACTGCTGGTTGTACATCTCCTTTATCCGGTAATATTGCTCCTGACGCCATTTGATTTCGCTTCGGAACTCCTGTATATCGGATTCGCTCTGTTTGACCTGTAGGTAAGCGTTTTGAACCTGGTTCATAATCTGCTGGACAAGATATTCCCTGTTCACAAATGACTGGGCATGTGCGTTCCTTTGCTGGCGCACTGTTTCCCTGCTCCTGAACAGATCAAATGCCCATGTTAATGTTCCCTGAATTGTCCACTCATTGGTCCCTTCTGGATCGAACACATTCCAATCGTCATTGAACCTTTGCCCCTGAAGCTGCAGGTTAACGGCAGGCACGAGGGAGGCCTGGGCTATTCTCACCTGAGCTTTTGCCTGGTCTATCGAGATGTTGGCCTTTCTTATCTCTGAACGATTGGATACCGCTATCATATATATGTCAGGGCACGTGTAAGGAGAAGGCTCATAGCAGATTTTTTCATCCAGTTTGAGGCAGGTTCCCTGGGGATAGGAAAGCAGGAAGTTTAGCTGCGCCTGAGCTGTCTCAAGATCCGTGAGCACCTTGTTCTTTCTGGAGCGTGCTTTGGAAAGACTAGCTTCAGCAGCGGCCACGTCAACCTTGAGCGCTTCGCCGTGTTTCAACAGGGCCCTGGCGCGTGCCTTGAACGCAGTCAACTCGCGTATTGATTCGTCTGTAACCCCCAACAGCTTTCTACCTAACAAAATTTGGTAGAAGGACTGTATGACAGACTTGGTGAGGTCTCTTCGCATGGTTTCCATGTCGACGCCTGAAGCTACGGCGTCCATCACTGCGTACTTGTAGGTGTTTCCCAAACGGCCGGCGTCGTAGATCGGTTGGGTCAGTGTGGCTGTGAGTGTCATGTTTTTGTAGGGGTCTATCCTGTAGGGATACAATGGCAGCAGGCTCGGATTATTTGTTTGGCCCCTGTATGTCCAGCGACTCGGATGGACTCCTGAAAGGATGCCTGCATTGGATGCCTGCCGATACCTGTTTATTTCAGAATCGTAAGTTATGTTCAACTGGGGCAACAGGTCCGAGTACGAAGCCCATTTTGCGTTTTCCTTCTGAGCAATTGTCAGAGCCTGGCTTCTAAGACTGAAATTCCTTATTATCGCAAGCTTGACTGCGTCATGAACCGTGAGTTTTACGTTCGAGTAATTTTCGATATCAATCCTCTGGACAGGCGCAACCGGAGTGTTAAAAGTTGATCCGGTAGGCATACCCGAAGCTTCAAGCGCCATGCATGCCAATAGCAGCATTACAGATATGCAGTTAAGACGGATCAATTTCATTCAATAATTCCTGCAGCTCCAAAGACAGCGTGTCAGCTTTAGATAGAGGGTATTCAAAGTGGATTCATCACTTATCGCCACAAGTGATCGATCTGCCAAACCAGGCGCTAAAAGGATAGCTTTTTCCGGGCAGAAATCCACCGTTCCACGCCATACAAACAACACTTTCCCTACAGCAAACTTGCGAGATAATATTCATAAAAACCATTATAAGTCAATATATTATGGTAATTTTTTAAAGTATTATATGGCAATCCGGCAAACTTCGTGGCCATTAGTGTCACGCATTGGAGGTCTCGGCTTAGGGATTGGCATGTTCTGATGAATTGTCTGTTGAGGTCCGGTCTGGTCGAGTGGGAGACGGTGGATGAAGCCGGCATGCTAAAACGGAATTGGCTTATTTTTGATCTTGGCTCAAACTTTTTTCAGACAATCTGGCGTTTGGCGAGGTCGGCGAATACTCCTCCCTTGGCCATTAGTTCATCATAGTTACCGAGTTCAACGAGTGCGCCATCGACTATGACACAAATTTTGTGGGCGTTTTTTATTGTGCTGAGCCTATGGGCCAAAACCAGTCTTGCTGCCTCAAGTTTTTCTATACTTTGACTAACCAGTTCCTGTCTTTCATTGTCGAGTGCGCTAGTAGCCTCGTCAAAGAATAATATTCTTGGTTGGCGAACGACTGCACGGGCGATGAGTAGTCTTTGTCTTTGTCCGCCTGACAATCCCTCTCCTCCCTCACCGATAACTGTGTTCATGCCCATTGGCATGCTGTTGATATCATCCTCGAGTTGCGCCATTCGGGCAGCTTGCCATGCTTCGTTGAGTGTGAAGGGCGAGGAGCCTACAATGTTTTCGAAAATACTACCCGAGAAAAGAACCCCGTTCTGGAGAACCACTCCAATTTGCCTCCGGACTGCCTTAACATCCATCTTGGTCAAATCCTGTCCGTCATAGAGTATGGAGCCTGATTCCGGTTGTTCAAATCCCAGCAACAATCTCAAAAGGGTTGACTTTCCTGAGCCTGATGGTCCAACCAGTGCGACGAATTCCCGTGGATTGATTTCAAGCGAGAAGTCTTTGATTATTGGAGGCCCGTCGGGATTGTATCGGAATGACACCCTGCTCAATTCGATATGACCTGAAAGTTCTCCTGGATAGGCCGCCGTAGGTTTCACCTCCGGCAGCGTAGAAAGAATAGGTTTGGTCCTCTCATAGATCGGCTTGACTTGCATCATGGGGAAAATCGTTGTGAGAGTCGAGAAGGCGCTCCCCAAAACGCTCGTGAAGGCGCTGATGAAAGCCATGAAATGGCCTGGAGACATCGCATGCAAGGTCTTATCGGTGCTGAAGAAAGTCCAGGTGAACATTGTGAAGGCGCCTGCGAGAGTCACGGAACTCATCGAAACCGCTAGAATGTTCCCCGCAACCCCTGACTTGTACGATAAATCCTTTTGAGTAGAAAACATGCCGGCCCATCGATGAAACATCCTGTTCTCGCCTGCGCTAATCCTCAGTTTTGCAATCCCGTTTATTACCTGAAGGTTGAAAGCCTGTATCTTTCCAAGTAAATTGTAAAGTGGCCTTTGGTATTTTAGCTGCAGGAACAGGCATATCACGGGCACGATGAGCGTTATCACGGCTAGCACGATACCCACTATTGCAAGCTGGATGCTGTAATAGAAGAGCAGCCCTACCTGGAAAATCGAAAAGACGGCCGCCAGAATTGTAGACATAGCTTGAGATGAGACCAGTTGACGCATCTGATCAATGCCCAGCGTCCTGTTGGCGAGATCACCGGCGGGGTACTGCCTGAAAAAAGTTACAGGCAGCGCAAGCAGTCTGTCCCATACGGCGGACTGAACCAGAAAGCTTGCCTTGCCCTCAATCCTCAAAACAGCCAGGGCCTGCACAAACTGGAAGAGAGTTATACAAATGGCGGTCACTACAAAAGCTGCAGACAATCCCAGCAACTGTGACCGGTCCTCACTGGGTATTATGTCATCAATCAATATTCCAGTGGCGATGGGGGTTATCAACCCGAGAAGCCCGACGATTATCCCGAATCCGATGTTTCTCCAGATATCGGGGGCCAGGCCCTTCATAGAAAATTTTACGAGATCCCAGGCGTTCAAGGCCTTCGGTGGGAAAGGTACCTGGAATGTGTATGCCAGCGGTTTTATACTCGAGGCCAGTTCACGATCTATCCTCTTACGGGACAAGTTCCCGGGATCACCTAGCACGTAGACCCCAGGCTTCATCCCAAGAATAGCCACCGGTCGATCATCATCCGACATAAACCCCAGAAACGACCCGTGATCTTTCTTCCACCACTCGCCAGTCAGTATGACTTCCCTCACACGGACGCGGGAGGCCTCGCAGAGATCTTTTAGTGGATCACCCATCCCTTTTTGATCAGAGGCCCTCTGAACAAATTTTATGCCGATGTGAGCCCCAACCATCTGGCATGCGTCCAGAAGCGGTTTCCCCCTGAAATCCCTGAAATCGCGATGATCCTTGTTGATTGTGGAACTTAGGTTTTCGAGCGCTGACTCAACAAGTCGTTTTTCCTGATCCTGCTCCTGAACGATAATCCTGGTCTGTTCCGAGATGCGCTTTTCATACTGCAATCTCACAAGGCTAAAAACCAATTCATGGAAATCGGCCATGCAATCCATCGCCTGATCAATGTCTCCGACCAGCTCCAGAGTGGTTTTTGATGATATTTCAGACTGTTCGTCTACCACAACCCATGAATATTTTGTGATCGGCAAAGTCCTTTTTCGGGAGACATCCCCCAAATCGGATTGACCTAAAAAACTCCAGGCTGCGTCCGGGTTGCTGACCCAAAACAGTCCGTGACGAGCGCCCAAAACTGTTTCTGGATCAATCTTCTGTGCGGCGCCCGATTTGATCTCCTGGAAGCTTACCGGTTTCTGCCCTAACTTCGGACAAAGACAAGCCTGAAGTCCTTTGATCCAGTCATCAACGAGACTGACAAGCAGCGTTTTATTTTCTGAACCCTGAACAAGAGCCATAAGGTCCTTGAGCCTGAATTCGAGTAGTTCTGTTTTAGCGCCTGAAACACCAATGAACCCAATATCGCTGGATTTATCATCTGAAAGTAAACCAAGAATCAGGCTGCCGGAGTCGGCCCGTATGATGTTCATCCTCGGTCCCTGTGAGTCTCCTCCCACGCTCTTGACCGCAAAGACATCAATATATCCGGCTGTTACCAAGTACACTGTATCCGGTTTGTTCAGATCCAGAGAACGATTGCTGTCCAGTTTGACGACCTGGCCAATTCCTGACAACTCTTGGACTATGGACAGGATTTGTTCGTTGCTCATCGCTGTTTTATCCGTAGGGGAACTGTCTATCATTTAAGTATCCTTCACCAGTTCCGCATAGTATCCCTGGAGCGCAACAAGATCCTCATGACGGCCTCTTTCGATGACCTTGCCACTCTTGAGAACGATTATTTCGTCACTGTCACGGATGGTGCTCAGGCGATGCGCAATTATGAGGCAGGAACAACCTCTACGTCTGAGATTGTCATCTATGATCTTTTCGGTAAGGGGGTCCAAAGCGCTTGTAGCCTCGTCCAAGATGAGTATGGAAGGTTCAAGGGCAAGCGCCCTGGCAATTTCCAGACGTTGCCGTTGACCACCGCTGAAGTTGCGGCCGGCCTCAAGAACATTGTCTTCATAACCCAGAGGCCTGGAACTGATCACATCATGAATGCAGGCGTCCTTTGCAGCCTGTATGATGGCAGTATCAGTTACGCTGTCATTCCACAGGGAGATGTTGTCTCTGATCGAGCCCTCAAATAGAAAAACATCCTGATCCACCTTTGCCAGTGAATTGGCCATCACAAGCCTGGGTATTTCAGATCGCAGTTTGCCATCGAAGCGGATTTCTCCGGCGGTGGGTATGAACAGTCCGGCCACCAGGTTCCCCAGGGTAGATTTTCCACTCCCGGATGCCCCCACCAATGCCACACGACTTCCAGGCTCTATCGTCAGACTGAATCCGTCTATGAAGGATTTGTCAAATCTGCCGTAAGCAAAAGAGATATTTGAGATTTCAATATGTCCATTAAGTTTGGTGGCTGTTTCGGGAGTCAGCCTTACTGCTTCAGCCTTTGCCAGTTCGGTATCAATCGGGTTTGCAAGAACGTCGTCAAGCCTGGCAAGGTCTCCTTCAATCTCCTGGAGCTGGCCACCCAATCCCACCAGACTGTTGATCGGCTGAGTAAAACCCGAGAGTAAAGCCTGAAAAGCCAAAAGATCGCCAACGGTCAAATAACCCCTCATCACCAGAATTCCGCCAAACCCTAGCACTGAGATATGGTTTAGGGAGGTTAGTAGCGGTGGAACCCTGTCAAGAAGAGCTGACCACAAACCAAGTTCCTGGCTTGATGTAGTGGTCTTTGCCTGATAACCCGACCAGCGGGAAAAGAAATCATCTTCCCGTCCGGCCGATTTAAGGGTTTCTATCATGTAGATCCCCGACATGGTCACACCAATGAGTTTTCCTCTCTCCTGCAACAAACGTTTGTTAAGATCCTTGCGTTTCCTGGAAACCCCTTGAAGGGCTAAAAGGTTTAGTATGGCCCCAACCACCCCGATCGCAGTCAGCAGGAAGCTATAGCTAAGCATCACTGCGACAAAGAAAACAACGGTAAGACAATGCAGTAAAGTGCTGGACAGAGGTCCCGAGAGGAGCGCGGCGACCTGGTCGTTCAGCGATACCCTGGACTGTATTTCACCGCTATAACGCTGAAAGAAAAAATCCACGGGAAGGCGCAACAGGTGACGGAAAAAATCTGATGAACTGCTCAGGGCAAGTTTGAAATTAAGTTTAAGCAGGATGTTCTGCTGAAGCCATGTGACGGCCATGTTAAGAAAAATCGTAATGAGCATGATCCACAGCAGCGCTTTTAGCCAGTCGACCTGCTTGTCCATCAGGTAATGATCAACGTAGACCTTTGTGAACGATGGGATGACCAGACCAATGAAAGTCAGCAGCAGACCAGTCAGGATGGCGTAAGTCAGGGCCTGCCCCATCCCCACTGCACGCTTTTTGAGTGAGTTAAAAAGACTGGGTTTTTGGCCTCCCTCTGTGAATTGGGGGCCTCTGTCGAATGTAAGCGCTACACCGCTAAGGCTTCTATCGAATTCTTCGTAAGTTACATAGCGTGGACCTTCAGCGGGATCGTTTAGAAACCATCGTTTCTTGTCAAATCCCTCAACTACGACGAAGTGATTAAGGTTCCAGAAAGCTATCAGTGGGAATTTTAGATTTTTTATACTGTCGGGTGTGACCCTAAGTCCCTGGCCATAAAGACCATAACCTTCAGCGGCTTTTACAACATAACTGGCCTTACTGCCGTCTCTTGAGACCCCACAGTCCTGACGCACCTTGTCGAGCGGGACCCACCTTCCGTAATGGGCAAGGATCATGGTCAGACATGCGGCGCCGCATTCTGCAGCCTCCATTTGCAACACAGTGGGAGTACGGACACGCCTGGGTTTTGCCGTGTCTTTACTGGATAACCATTTCTTTAGTAAATCCAGCAAACTATTGGCCTATCCATTCTTTGAGTTTTGGTACCACCAGAGATATAGGCGACTGCAGTTTGACAACTACCTCGCCAGTACAAAGAGTTCCCACCGTTACCAGAATTCGCGACCCCTTCTGGCTCGACCATTTGAATCCACTTCTGGTTGAATCGTCCTTGACCAGAGTAACATTGACCGATGTTAGTGGGCCGAAACGGATTGCGTCCTCCACAAAACTGCGGTTGTTAAAAAGCCTCATCAGGCTGTCTGCTGTTACAGGGAATTCGCTTATTCCATCTACAGTTCCTATTATGTATCCATACTCTTCCCTTTTAACAGTACTGGGAGTTATTTCGGCAGTCATGCCCGGAAGAATCTTCTTGCCCTTCATAGCCGCCACGGTCATGAAGACAGTGAGATCAGTTTCAAGCGGTTCAACATTCACGATTGTCATACCTGCCTGAACTATTGACTCTTCCATGGCCTCCAGGGAAACAACCGTACCCTTGAGGGGACTGAGAACCCTCGTTGATTCCTCGAGTTGGCGTTCGAGCAACTCCATCTTGCCCCGGGCCTGTTCAATGTCGAATTTCTGTTTGAATATCCTTTGCTGGACGCTCTCCTGGAGTTCAACCTCCTGTAAATGATTGTTTCCAAGATCGCTCTTGAGCTTTTCGGTCTCAAGCATTGTGTTGTCAAGATCCAGCCTCGTCTGGACAACATTCTGCTTAAGCACATATCCCTGGTCGAAAAGTTCCTCATATGCCTTTAGGCGATCATTGAGCCATTTAGCCTTGCTTTCCTGAATCTTTATGGAGTTGCCAATGTTCTCCCGTTGAGCGGCTAGAACCCTTCGTCTGGATTCAGCCTCTTTTTCTATGAGATTCTTCTCCTGAGCATACTCGGCTTCCAGGTTGGAGAAGAGTATCTTTTGATTATCCAGTTGTTTTTGAACGTCTGGGTTGGTCATTGTGGCTACTAATTGACCCGCGTCCAGCGTGTCACCTATCTTTACCTTTATGGAACTGAGCCTTCCTGAACCGAGAGCGACAACGGGATGAATGCCCCTGGGGTCTATGAATATTCCTAACCCATCAACCTTTGTAGGAATAGTTCCAAATATGCCCCAGGCCAGAGCCGTCAAGATGACAAGGGTGGCTGCTAGTAACCCTACCCAGCCTTGCGGAGATGTAATGCGCAGCAACTCATCCAGACGTTCCGGAGAGTTGAGCCGGTCGAGAACCTCTTGCCTGAATATCTCTGCCATTGGTTAAAAACCGATCCGAATACTGCGCTAGTCAATCAGGTTTGTGATGAAGACGAGATATATTAAACACCAGTCAAGTCTACTACTGTTTCTTGCGAGTCCAAATCCCGACAGCGGCAACTATGTCATTGCCTGTAACATGACGGTATATCACCTGTATGGTATCTTTATCCTCTATGATTCCATCGAGAAATCCGTCTTGGTCTGCATAGTAAAAGGTCTCATTGTCATGTCCGATCACGGCGATAAACTTCTCTGAGGACTTGGCTGACTTAAACATTCCGTGCAACACTCTACCCTGCTGCTTTGTCACAACCACCTCTGCGTCCAGCGCACTGAACTCGCCCTTGTGATGCGTTCCAGGACCTTGTTCAGCTCCCCTGAGGATTACACCGCCCTCGGCCTTTACGGTCCACACTCCAACCAGGTTGGGGATGGTCGAGTCAGCCAAAATGCTTGTGCAACATAGGACAACTAACAACAAGCTGACAAAACAAATGTTTTTTTTCATGATTCTTATCCTTTCTCCTGTTTAACATTCCAGAAAATTCATTCAGCATTGTAATGGAACATGTTTTGTCTAAAAATGTTGAGATGACTTACGTCAAGCAAACCTATCGTTTAGAGCAAAGCATCCCGGAATACCTTGTAAATTTGTGGAGCCACTGAAGTAAAGCGTATCATTGCGATATTATGGTGGTCATCCTTCTCAATTGAAATAACCTTGCCATACATATCTCCAAAACCCTCGTAAGCCTTGTCACAAAGAGACATACGAAGATCTTCCCATTGCCCTATTTGGTCCGATGTTTTGACAACTGCGCTGGTCGGAGATAGCTGAACAATGGACCCTTCGCGCATCTTTTCATCTATAATCTTGGAATCCATTCCAAAGAAACATACACTCAGTGGTTTATCCAGATCTTTAAACCTGTAACACCTGTCGCTGAGCTTGACTTCATATTCACCCCTTATGCCGGTAACCTGGTAAAGATTGACTTTCCCAACCACACCTTTCATTTCAACGCTGAGCCTGGTCTTGATTTCAAGTTTGTCGTTCAACTTGTCGTATGTGGCCTGGCTGACTAGGACCTGACCACCTGTTGTGAATGATTCCATTCTGCCGGTGAAATTAACCTGCGCTCCAACAGCCCCGTACTTGGACCTTTTTTCAGATCCGATGTTACCCACGACTACGCTACCGGTATTTATCGCCACACCCATCTCAAGGTGCGGCAATCCGTCAGCCTCATTAAGGGCGTTGATGTGCTCCATGGCGTTCTGCATCCTTAAAGCGCATGCGACAGCCCTGGCGGGATGATCATCGAGGTCCTGCGGAGCCCCAAAGAATGCCAGAATACCGTCCCCAATTATCTCGTCTATGGTTCCACGATATTCAATGAGAATTTCTATCATGCTTCCAAGGTAACGGTTAAGAAACTTGATGACATCCTCAGGGGCCATGTTCGACGTCAACGCTGTAAAACCTCTCAGATCGGACATCATAACCGATATTTCGCGCTGTTCACCTCCAAGCTTTAGACCATCCTTGGATTCCAGAATACTGCTGACGACTTCCTTAGTCAGATATCTGCCAAAAGTATCCCGAATAAAATCGCGTTCTTTCAGCCCCTGACTCATCTCTGTCAAGGATTCCGCCAGCTCACCGACTTCGTCCTTCACCTTGACATCACTCAGGTCGATGTCCAAATCCCCCTGTTTTATTTTCCTTGCAGCCTCAGCCATTTTTCTGAGCGGTCTGGCAATGGACCTTGCAACGAGAAAACTTGGTACAAGCATCATTAAAATGCCCACGATAGACAGGATCAGCGTCTCCCGATGCAACCCCTGGATGTCTTCAAAAAGCGCGTCTTTGGAATAAACGGCTGCAAGAGACCATTTTGGGGAGGTTATCTGGGCGTGAGCCAAAACAGCGCCTTTTGGAAACAGCGGAGAGTAATCCAGAACAGATATTCCGGACCCCTCTTTTAGCATTGTGCGCCCGAGGTCTCTTAGTTTTGAGTCATTGTGGTTTTCCGCCAGACTGAAAATCGTCTCACGCATTATGAATTCAGGTATTCGGTGAGTCACAAAACGACCGGAATCCGAGATGATGAAAAATTGGGAATCCCTTACCGTAGTGACTGACGCCACTAGCTCACTAAGCCATTTTAGTGAAACATCAGCTACAACTACGCCTCGGAAATCTCCCTGGCTACCATCAGGATTCACATAATAAAAAGGCGCTGAGTAAGAAGTCATTACCTCTTTTGCGCCCTCGTCGAAATACGGCTCTATCCAGACCGCACGGTTAAGAACCTTGGGGATGTGATACCAGTCCTTGCGAAGATAGTCCTCGGTTTCCGGACTCAGACCCTGATACACGTACTGGCCGTCTTTTTTGTAGTAATACGAACAGTATAGGGGAGTGTTTTTGTCGAAAGCCCATTCTTCGAAAGCTACTGCTATTCCGAAAACCTCGGAATGATCCTTTACTGATCTCAGAATGAGATTATCCAGGCCAGAAAGATCCGAAGAAGGGGTTTCCAGGAAAGCCTTGAGGCCTATTGGCGCCTTTTCCACAGCACGAAATTCCTGTTCTATGCGCCTTGCGACCGACAAAGAAAGGTATCTGGCTCGACGTTCAGCGTCCTTTAAAATGATCTCTTTTGAAAAGGTATAGCTATAAGCGAGAACGAATCCGAATACTACTGAGCTGGCGGCAATTACCATGAGAGCGAGCTTGAAAATGATGTGATTCCATATTCGGGTTTTCACTGCGTTCCCCTGTAATATTCGTCAAAAGATGGCACTTCACTGATCATCCTGAAATCAAGCATGGTCTTCCCGACATTCAGGTAGTCCTCAAGCCGAAGTTCACCCAGCCTGGCCCCCGATGAACCTGATTCAACAAGTTCCTTCATTTTTGCCAGCATCCATTTTTGATGAGGCCTGTTTGAAGGCGTGTTCGCGTTCCGAACATATTTCATGACTATGTTCAGCGCATCTTCCTGATGTTCAAGGGCATAAAGCCATCCTCTTAACGAGGCGCCAACGAATCTTTTACAAAGATCAGGATTTTTCTTGAGGGTTGATTCAAGTGTGAATAATGCATCCTCAGGGAAATTGAGGTCATAGTCACTCAGGATGAAAGTAGACAGTTCATCGTGATTCATGCCATTCTGGATCAGCGTGTGATATTCGTTGTAATGCATCACCGACATGGCGTCCAGAGCGCCTTTTAGGAAGAGTCCGACAGACGTGTAGTTGGGAATGACTTCGACGTTGACCCCAAATTTCTTGAAGAATAGCATAGGTTGGAGATAAAAATGTCCTTCCCATAGACCAACCCGCTTGCCTTCGAAGTCCTGTGGCTTGAATATACCGCTATCCTTCTTCGCCACCAATATGAGGGCCGATTTCTGAATGATCTGGGCCAGTTCTACTATTGGCTGTCCGACAGCCCTCTGGCGAATTCCATAGGTCAGCCAGTGAGTACAGAATGTGGCCTTTCCGGTAGCAAGCAACCCAAAGGGCTCTTTGCCTGGGCCTCCCTCCAAAAGCGTGAGGTCAATTCCTGCATCCCGGTAGAACCCCTTGTCGAGTGCAACCATATATCCGGCGAACTGAGCCTGCGGAATCCAGTGAGGGATCAGTGTAACCTTGTCGAGGGTATTGGGTTCAGACGACGCAAAACAGTTGGCCCCCAGGACAATAATCAAGCCCATCATGGGAATTCCAACAAGTAATCTGGCAAGACTACGTCTCATTGATCCTGAACTGAATCCTCTTCATCTTCCTGACTTTCATCCGTGGGGTCCGCCCTGGTGACATCCACCACCTGCTCTGATGGATCCATCCTGACCAGAATTCTGCCACTCGTGTTGCGTCCGATTACCGATATCTCAGACATTCTCAGTCGAATTATTTTGCCCACGGATGTGACTATAAGGAGGTGATCAGTGTCTTCAACCATTTTTACGCCCACTACATCACCAATCTTTTCATTGACGCGGATCGTTATTACGCCCTGACCTGACCTGTTCTGCTCGGAATATTCCTTCAAATGAGTCCGTTTTCCGAACCCATTCGTGGTTATGGTCAGTAATGTAGCGTTCTCGTTCGCTATGACCTCCATGGCTATGACTGCGTCGTCCTCTTTTAGGTTAATGCCCGACACTCCCCTGGCCTGTCTGCCCATTGACCGGATCTGCTCTTCATGAAAGCGTATTGCTTTCCCCTTTCGGCTGGCCAAAAGGATGTGGTCCGAGCCAGTAGTAAAATTTACGTCAATTAATTCATCATCTGGATCGATGGTGAGAGCTATTAGCCCGTTTGAGCGAGGACGAGAAAATTCCGATTTAGAAGTTTTCTTGATCTTTCCTTTCTTTGAGACCATCACTACATAGCCGTCTGCGCTGAGTTCCTGAACCGGAAGAATCTTGCGTATGGTTTCCCCATCATCCAGCTTCAACAGGTTGATGATCGCTCTACCCCGGCTATAGGGACCTTCTTCAGGGATCTGGTAGACCCGAATCCAGTGAACTCTCCCGCGATTGGAAAAACACAGCAATACATCATGCGATGAACAGTAGAGAATCTGGTTTACAACATCCTCGCTGGCTGTCCTGGCCCCTATTCTTCCTTTCCCACCGGGCTTCTGGGATTTGTACATGCTGGCCTGAGCCCTCTTGACATATCCCTTGTTTGAAAAAGTTACGACCATGTCTTCCCTGGGAATCAAATCCTCTTCCTGGGGATCAAAACTGGAGTCAACTATCTCAGTTCGTCTTTCATCACCAAATTGTTCCCTGACACCCTCCAGTTCCGAGACTATGATATCCATCACCTTGGCTTCTGAGGACAATATCCCCTCGAGTTCCTCTATCCTGGCCAGAACTTCCTTGAGTTCCTGCAATATCTTGTCCCGTTCCAGGCCCGTCAATCTCTGAAGCCGCATATCGAGTATGGCTTGAGCCTGAATTTGTGAAAGCCCATATTCGGTCATCAGGGCGTCTCGCGCTGATGGGGGATTTTCAGCTTCACGGATTGTCCTGATGACGGCGTCAAGATTGTCCAGGGCAATTTTCAGGCCCTCGAGTATGTGAGCCCGTTCTTTTGCTCTTGCCAGTTCAAATTTCGTTCTTCTGGTGATGACCTCGATGCGGAAGTCAATGAAACCATGCAGCAGTTCCTTGAGGTTCAAGGTTCTGGGTCTGCCGTTGTCAACACACAACAGTTGTATGTTGAAATTCGTCTGTAGCTGGGTATGCTTGAATAACTGGTTCACAACCACTTCAGGATTCTCATCCCTTTTAAGTTCAAACACGACCCTCATTCCCTGGCGATCCGATTCGTCGCGAATATCCCGGATGCCGACGATCTTTTTGTCCTTTACCAGATCAGCCACATTTTCAACCAGCCGGGCCTTATTGACCGTGTAGGGTAACTCGGTCACTACGATCCTCTGATAACCCTTGCCTACATCCTCTATATCCGTCCTGGCCCTCATTCTCACGCTTCCGCGACCAGTGTGATATGCGTCTCTGATTCCCTGACGGCCATGAATGAAACCATAGGTCGGAAAATCAGGCCCATGGATGTGTCTCATTAGATCAGCAATGGAGCAGTCTGGATTTCTAATGAGATGAATGGTTGCATTGATGGTCTCTGCAAGATTGTGTGGAGGAATGCTAGTAGCCATTCCGACCGCAATTCCCTGTGATCCGTTAACCAAGAGGTTCGGAAACCTGGCCGGGAGGACAGTTGGCTCTTCCTGAGAGTTGTCATAGTTCGGTACAAAGTTGACTGTGTCCTTGTCTATGTCATCCAGCATCGGCTGACAGATGCGGGACATTCTGACTTCAGTATAACGCATGGCCGCTGGAGCATCACCATCAACGCTTCCGAAATTCCCTTGTCCATCTATGAAGGTGTATCTCAATGAAAACGGCTGAGCCATTCGGACTATCGAGTCGTAAACAGCCGTGTCACCATGTGGGTGGAATTGACCGATGACGTCACCGACCACTCTGGCCGCTTTCCTGTATGGGCGGTTCCAGACGTTGCCAGCCCTGTGCATTGCAAAGAGTATCCTTCTATGCACCGGCTTCAACCCATCCCGCAAGTCCGGCAAAGCTCTTCCAACAATTACGCTCATGGCGTAATCCAGATAGGATTTCTGAATTTCGTCTTCTATTCCAACAGCTATTATTTCCTGACCTGACGCCAAACTAGGTTCCTTCCTTCAATCAGAATTGCCTGCAAACAATCCTCTGCTTCACACCAAAAATGTTTTGGAACAAAAATAACGCGCCGTACAAACGACATCTCTATTCCACTTTATTCTTGTCTCATATTATCATTGAAAAGCCTAATTTTTCAACAAACCTGGAAGCCCAAAACGGCAAAAACCGCTTGTGGCATCCCAGATTATTTCCTGGCATTTGAGGTCAGAATCAGTCATGCCCTAATTACCATCCTGACTGGGCGACAAACCAGAACATATCGTGAAAACGGTCTTGCGTTATTGAAAACCAGGAGTTACACTCAAGAATTGCGACACTTTCTTCAGCCTTGAAACGTTTGATATTACCTTGTCTTTTTTGCGATGCCCCAAGCGGATTGTTTGATGAGACTATCTGAAAAATCCTCAGCCTTAGTAGGCTTCCTCCTTGGATCTTTGCTACTGACTTCCCTGTCAGTTCTCCAGAGGCTGGCCTTCAACATTACAAGCTTTGAGCCCCACAGCTTTGTAACACCATTCTTTGTGGGTGGGGCACTGGGCGCAGGGATAGGCTATCTGCTCACAAGATTTTATTCCCGGACAGAAGAAATAGAAAAACTCGTTAAGGGCAGAATGGAAGAGGTAGCCCGTTTTGAACGAGAGAAAGAAGTTGCTCTGGAAGAACAGGAACGCATAACCCAGGAAATCATAAATCAGAGCAAATTGGTCGATACTCTGCTGGCGGCCCTGCCGGCGCCTGTTTTCTTCAAGAATCCCGACGGAAAGTATCAGGGTTGCAATAAAGCCTTCGAAGATCTGGTGGGAATTACGGCTGAAGAGCTGCGCGGGAAGACGGCCAAAGACATATACGATGAAAAATCTGCCAGTCTTTTCTCTGAAACGGACAGAAGCCTGACCTCCGAGGGTGGAAAAATTGTTTATGAAACCACCATTGTTAATCGTTGCGGCGTAGTCAGAGATGTTCAGGTAACAAAAACCACCTATCACCTCTCTGACGGCTCACTAGGCGGATTTCTGGGGGTCATTCTGGATATAACGGAGACCAAGAAAAACCAGAAAGCCCTGGCAGAGACCGCGGACCGTCTGGATCTGGCCTTGAAAGGCGCCGATATGGGTTTCTGGGACTGGAACATTCTAACCGGCGAGGTGGTTTACAGCGACCGTTTTTTGATCATGCTGGGCTATTCACGATCCGATGTTTTCAATAACCTTGAGTGGTGGCAGAGACTGGTTCACCCTCAAGACTCCCCGAGAGTGTGGCAGCAGATCGAAAAACACCTTCAAGGCGGATACTCGTCCATAACTGTTGAATACAGGCTGAAAAGCAAAAGCGGTGATTGGGTATGGATGAGGGCCAGAGGTAAGGTCGTAGAATGGGACGAAAAAAAACGTCCAGCCAGAGCCGCAGGCACCCAGATCAACATCACATCTTCCAAGGCTGTCAGGGAAGCTCTAGAAAACCAGAACAGTCTTATGCAAAGCCTCTTGTCCGCCCTACCAAGCCCAGTGTTTTTCAAGGATATCCATGGCTGTTATCTGGGTGTCAACAAAGCCTATGAGGAATTCTCAGGGCTCAAGACAGAGGATGTAAGAGGCAAAAAGGCCTCCGAACTATGGGATCCTCTTGTTGCCGACAAATCAAACTCCACCGACGATCTCGTACTCAAACACAATAAATCGCTGAGTTACGAAATAACTCGTAAAAATTCTCTTGGACAGGTCAGGAATTGCTTCATCTCCAAGGCCCCTTTCTTCAAGTCTGATGGAACCGTAAACGGGCTGATCGGCATAATCACGGATATTACTGGACGAAAACAGGTTGAGGACGCATTGGCGGAATCTGAGGAGAAATACCGTACTGTTGTTGAATACGCCGGTCAGATGATTGCGATAACCCAGAACGGCAAGCCTGTCTTTGTAAACCGAAAATTCAATGAACTGACAGGATTTTCCGAGGCGGAAATTAAAACCGATGGTTTGAGTCTTTTCATGCATGCCGATGACCTGGGTAGAGAGGCGGGTTTGGCTCAGGACTCGTTGACAGCATCCAACCTCATTCCCACAACCCAGTACAGAATTGTGACAAAGACAGGAGACACCAGGTGGTGTGAGGAACAAACGGTTCTGATCAACTGGAAATCTCAACCTGCAACTCTGCATTTCATAACTGACATCACTGACAGAAAAAAGGCCGAGTCCATCCTTCTGGGCGGAGAGAGACTCAAAGCTGTGGCTGACCTAGCGTCCGGAGTGGCTCACAATTTCAACAACATGCTTCAAATAATCATGGGTGGAGCCGGATTGGCGCTAATGGACCTCGCAGTGGGAGACACTGAGAGAGTCCAGACCCAGCTAAAACAGATCATTGAGAGCGCTCGATTCGGAGCAGGGGCAGTGAGGCGATTGGAAGACTTTGCGAACATAAGCTCTAAGAGCAAAGTCGGGGCCATGGATGTTTTTGATGTCTCAGATCTTGTGCGCCGTGCAATTGACATGACGGAACTGTGGTGGAGAACAGGTCCGGAAAAGGACGGTCACAAGATTGCCATAACTACCGATCTTGTAGACGGATTAATGACCAAGGTTCAGGAGGATGACCTTTTTGAAGTCCTGATCAACATCATCAAGAATGCAACCGAGGCCTTACCCTCAGGAGGAACCATACGCCTTTCATCCGGACTCGACAATGGGCAGGTCGTAATAACCATTCAAGATGACGGAGTCGGCATCCCGAAAGAAAACCTGGCCAAAATCTTCGAACCCTTCTGGACCACGAAGGGTTTCAAGGCTACCGGAATGGGATTATCAGGCAGTCTCGGTATAATAAAACGCTATAATGGTGATATCACTATAAGTAGTGAGCAAGGGAAGGGAACATCCGTACGAATTTCACTACCAGCCGAGACCGTCGCCAAACCTCAGCCTGAGATTCGGGTTGATATGTCTCATGTTGATTCACATTTAAGGATTCTGGTTGTTGATGACATGGAGATGCTGGTGGAACTGCTCCGGGATGGATTGAGCGAATACGGTCACACTGTCTTCACCGCTCTCTCCGGCTCAGAGGCAATTGACATTTTTAAAAACAACCAGATCGATCTTGTTGTGAGTGACCTGGGTATGCCAAATATAACGGGTTGGGAGTTGGGCAAAGAAATAAAACGGCTTTGTCAGACCAGAGGAGTACCCAAAATTCCGTTTGTTCTCTTGACCGGCTGGGGAAACCAGCAGGGTGAAGAGGAAAAGATCATCGAATCCGGCGTCGATGAAGTCGTGATGAAACCAGTCGATCTGGGAAACTTACTTGCCGTAATAGATAGAATAGCCTTTTCAAGGCCTTCAGGTGATACTTACTCATCCAATCTAGATCAGACACCCAAGCACCATTAAATTATCATCAAGCCAAACATTTCCTGATCAAGCCTCTAGCATTTGACTCACCAGTGGATATTACGGGTGAATACTGTCATCATTCATATATATTTGACAAATTGACCACAACTATGAAATAATAAATCACTTTAATTTGTTCTGGAGGTTTATGGATGTTTAAAATTCTAAGAATGGCTCTTTGTGTGAGTCTGATTGTCGCTTTGGCAGCGCCGGTGTTTGCTGCGGCCAAAGGGCCTAACAAGTCATTTACCTCTGAGGTTGCCACCAACGTTTATGAAACTGGAGCCAACGTGGTTGACCGTGCGGATGGGTTTGTAAATTCTGCTCTCAAGAGGACCTTCAGCCTCTTTAATCCTTGTCTTGACGCGATAAAATTCTGTTCGGATCGGGTTTTCGCTCCGATACAGATGCCTATAGATTATGTCGAGAGCAAAATATACAAGACCAAACCGGCTACAAAAAAGGCTGTGGCGGTTCCTGAGCCTCTCAAACCGGTTATTCCGAAATGAGATTTAAGTAGCAAAAAAACTAAAGGGGTTTGGCGGAACGAATAGGGGTTGTTCGAAGCCGCCTTCCGGAGGGAGCGGATGATTTTTAGAATAGCGCCGGTGTTGGCGTTGCTCCTCTTGCTGTGTGCGGCTAACGCTTCATGTCAGGAAAGGGAGCAACCCAATGCTCTGGACATTTGCTCGGTCATAATAAATGAGATGACCGAGGGGCGATTGAGCCTGAGACAATCGTATGAAACAGCCTCGGCAATTGCGCACGCAGGCAACAAATACTTCAACAGGGTCACCTGCGGAGACATGTGGCTATACATGGCCATAGTCTATGTTGAAAGCGGATTCAAGAATAACATCATCAATTACAAGAACTGTAGGGGAATGTTCCAGGTTCATGCGCCTTCCTGGGCAAGCAAATTCAGCATAAAATCCTCAGACCTTCTCGACTTACGTGTGAACGCCGAATGCGGGGTCCAGATCTTCAAATATTATCTTGAGATGTATGGACATGTTGTTCCAGCTCTGAGCGCATACAATAGTGATCATCCAGATTACGCCAGGGGGTATGCCAGGGCGGTTCTTTCAACTCGCGACAGGATCAGGAAGCGGTACATTCAGCTCTACAAGGCCCACAAAGACAGCCCATTGCTAGCTGCAGCAACCAATCAGTCGGGTCGTTAGGAATCCAAAAGTCTACAAGGCAAGTTGTATTTATGAGCGGTTGGGAGAAGCTGTTTTATCGAGGCGGACCATACAGGAACGGTGACATCATCGAGGCTACGAGGTCGAACGGGTTGAGAGGTGAAGGGTTGTGGTCCATTGGCAGATAAGGATCGTGTCCTGTGGGATAGTTCTTGGAAACCGGACCGGTCGGTGGAGCCATGTACTGCGGGACGCAACTCTTGCAGCCGCTCAAGCCCAACAGCGAAACAACCGCCACCACCAGGACAATTTTCTTTAACAGTTTGACCACTCTCATTTTTGGCTCACTTGAGACCGTATTCTATACTTTTCACCAGAATTGATCAAGGTAAAAATTCCTCCCGTGGCCGGTCCGTATCCTTAAACGGTGATCAAGGTTTAGTTTGAAAGATATTACGCGCCTTTTCCGACATCACAACCATGCCTTCCGAATCGACGATAAGACAGGCCACATCCGGCATAGCCTCCACCAAGTCCAACCCCTTGCGCTTACCCAGCACAAATACTGCGGTCGATAAAGCATCAGCAGTTACTCCATCTGGCGCTACAATGGTGACGGACTGCACCCCCTGCGCAGGATAACCGGTCTGAGGATCGAGTATGTGATGATACCGTTTGTCACCCTCCATGAAAAAGCGTTCATAATCGCCGGAGGTAACCACAGCCCTGTCATTTATTTCAGCCACTGCGATGATCCCGGAAGGATTACGCGGATCCTGAATGCCAATGCGCCATGGTTTGCCAGGCTCCCTGGTTCCAAAAGCCACTATGTCACCACCAGCGTTTATAAGGGCAGACTCTATCCCAAAACTTCGTATTTTATCAGCCGCCCTGTCCAATGCATAGCCTTTGGCTATGGCGCCAAGATCCACAGCCATTCCTTTTGACGGGAGACTGATCGTATTTTTGTCGGCATCAACCTCCAGTTTTTTCCACCCGATTAAAGGTAAAGTCTGCGTTACCTCCTGCGAATCGGGTAATCTTGGACCTGAGACACCACTGAAGTTCCAAAGTTGAGCCAATGGACCTACGGTTGCATCGAAGGCTCCCCCGGATAGCTCGGAAAACACAAGGGATTTCTTTAGCAATTCAACCAGTTCCGGATCACTCTTCACAGCCCCTTCCCCGCCTGACCTGTTGAGTTCCGTCAGACCAGAAGATTTGTGAAAAGATGTTAGGTCTTCAACTCGCTTTATCTCCTGGAAAGCCGCATAAATGGCCGGTTTGGTTTTATCCGGAGCGCCGACGGCGCTGATCTCAACCAGTGTTCCCATGGCAATTTGTGAAATCTTTGTTGTTTTTTTTGAGTCCTGAAGACCGCATGCGGACATTAGGGAAACCAGGATCAGGACAACAGACAAACGGACTCTGACTTTTAACACTTTTATTCAGCCTCTGGATGGAGCTAACCATTTGTATTTTGAACTAAGATACTTTAGTGGGGCCAGTAGTGAAAAGAACGGAAACATGTAGACGGCGGCTAGTGTAGGGGCCAGTGGACCAAAAAATTGTGACGAAAAAACCATCACAAGAACATTGTTCACAATGGCCATGCTTATCCCGGCTGAGAGTCTGTCTCCTGGGACATCGGAGAAAACCACAATGAAGCCCGTGAGGTAGTAAATCATTCCGAGGACATAACTGACAGCTATGGCCCCCAGCAATGTCTCCCAATTGTTGGAGAAGAAATGAGAGTACTTCGAAAACACTCCCATGTTGATCATGGCGAACAGGAACAGTGAAACAGGAAACTGAACACTGTTAATCCTCTCCAGGACAATGGGAATGGTTCGTCTGGCCATGGCTACCAGTATCAGTGGAATAAATATTACCGAGGCCAACATTTTTATCATCGGTAGAACAGGAATGTCGGCTTCCGCCCCAGCCAGTATTCTGACTAACGCCGGCAATGTGAATGGGGTCAGAAGGGAGGTTGCAACAACCATTCTCAGAACCGGAGCTATTTCTGTCCCTACCATGTTGGCCACGAATGGAGCCACAACCCCGGTCGATATTCCAGAAAGCAACAGAGCCGGAACAGCATATTCAGGAGCTATTCTCAGAGTAATCCAGTAAACTGACACCGGTAATACAATCAGTTTTACCAGAGATAAAAAACCTAGCTGAATCAGCGAGCGCAGAGAAGTATCCAGAAGTGAATCAAAGTTTATGCGCAGAAAACTCAGAAAAAGAAGAACCATCATCAGGTAAAGCGGCAAGGGCTGCAAGGGCGCACATAGCTCGGGGCTGCTAATTGCAAATCCGACCGAGCCGCATATCACAAGAAACAGTAAAAGGTCGTTCAGCCTCATAAAGACACCCCGGTCTGAGGCTGAATAGACATCTTGAAAATATCCGACTTCATTGGTTCAAACATCCACTGCGGCTGTTCCTGATTAATTCACCTGTTACCACTCTGACCACAAAAACAATCCGGTTGGTTCGTCGAATCCCCTCTTGGGAACTGATCCGGCTATCTCAGCCGCGCTAAGCTCCGCCGCAAAAATTGGACAACCAGCAGCCAGATGTCCACCGTAACAAAGGAAATCCTCACCTGAAATTACTATGTGGGCGTGAACAAATATTTCTCCATCTTTTTCAGAAACATTCCCGATGCAGCTCACAATTTCTAATGGACCCGCGAATTCTTTGTAATTATAGACCCTTGCTACTGGATCATAAAATCCCATCACTGCCTTGTCCAAGGCGCCGATAAGACTGAACGCCGCTTTTTTAACAGAGCGTTTCTTGAACTCGGAAGTAATCGATTCCAGTAAGTCAGTTCCCTTGGGAAGACGAGCCACAAAACCTTTATCCATCTTTATATTCTCCTGTCTAATTTCTGTTGAGGGTGAATCAGTTTGAGGTTTATCATTCAATAGGATATCCTTGCACGAAAATTCGATCAAGAGGATTAGAGTGAAAACAGGTTTTTGTCATCACTGTGGAGAGAAACTGCAATTTGAGGACCGGGTTTTTCGAAACGACACCTGCTCAAATTGCGGATCAGACATTTACTGTTGCATGAATTGTTCCGACTTTGATGAAACTTACTCCAACCATTGTCGTGAAAACCAGGCCGAGAGGGTGTCAGTTAAGGACAGGCGAAACTTCTGCGAATACTTTAGGTTGTCGGAAAGCAAGAAATCCTCCAGTTCAAGGGACAAGGCGGCAGAAGCGCGTAGAAAGCTCGAAGATTTGTTCAAAAAATAATTGCCGTCTACAGAAGTTTCGGCTTAGTACTCAACAAGTCTGAACATGCCCCGTAACGTTGGACCAGGATATTCTAGCTGAAGTCTCTACCATCCTTCTCTCAGAAGTCATCATCATCGTCGTCAGCCTGTGCAGCATCCGATTCGTCAATTTCTTTCTGCAACTCTTGGGAAACAGACTCCCTCGGAGCGTCTCTCCACAAACTTTCGAGATCGTAGAATTCACGAACAGGTTCATGAAACACGTGGACTATTACATCCCCGATGTCTAGCAGGACCCATGTCGATTGAGACAGACCCTCGGTTGATACGGGCTTGTAACCTTCGATGCGCGCGCGTTCCAGTATTGCCTCGCCAATAGCTCTGGCGTGTTTATTCGATCTGGCTGACAAAATGAGAAAGTAATCCGCCAGTGGTGTTATTCCAGCCAGCCTTAGGAGCGCCGGCCTGTATGCTTTCTTGGACAATGCTGCGCGTAACAGGATTTCCGCCTTGTTTTTTGCGCTTTCATGACTAACCACCATTTTCGGCTGCTTTGAATCTTTCAAATCCTAATTCCTGTACAATTTTGTATTCTCGATGTATTCCCTGACATTTTCATGGACCAGATAGCGAATGGATTTACCGTGTCTTACAAGTTCGCGTATTTGAGTGGAAGAGATATTGAGACCTGTCACTGTTGACTTTACAAGCAAATGTGAAGAGTCATGTGTCAAAATTCCATCCACGAGCCTGAAGCATGAGGCCAACTCATTCGGCACATGTCCCCAGACCAGATCAAATTCCGCATCTGATCTTTCTACCACAATGAAGCTCGAGAGGTGAAAGAGCCTGAGATAGTTTTTCCAGGTCTGTATTTCACTGAGTGAATCTGTGCCAATGATGAAATAATATTCGTTTTTACTATCCCTGCTAAAACTTTCAAGTGTCCTGTAAGTATATGAGGGGGCCTCAAGACGAAGTTCAATGTCAGAGACTTGAAATGTCGGATTATCGGCGCACGAAAGCTGTGTCATCCTGAGCCTGTGTTGCTGTGAGGCAGTCTCTGAGTAATTCTTGTGAGGTGGGACAGAACAGGGAACAAATATGCTCCTCCCAAGTCCATGAGTATACGAGACTTCCTGAGCCAATCTCAAATGACCTATGTGAGGAGGATTAAACGTGCCGCCTAGCAAACCTATTTTCAAAGTAATTCCATTTTGATAGAAGTAGCTCGTTTTGGATCAACAGGATATAATCAAATGATGCTCTTGGAAAGTATAATTAATTCGTCTATAACATTTTTGAGATAATAACAGGCGGGAGGTCCGCGTTGGAATATTTTTTTGGTTTTATAATTCTGCTTGGAGCCTTAATTTTTGTTCACGAATTCGGTCACTTTATCGTGGCAAAACTCCTCGGGGTCAAGGTCCTCAAATTCTCTCTAGGTTTCTCACCGGTCCTGATCAAAAGGAAGTGGGGCGAAACCGAATACATGTTGAGCTGGATACCGTTGGGTGGTTACGTCAAACTTTACGGGGAGGATCCGGAATCTGAGGACGAGATTGACGAAAACGATCGTCAGCGGGCGTTTACGAGTAAACCGGTCTGGGCTCGCATGGCGATTGTAATGGCCGGACCTGCATTTAATATGCTTTTTGCCCTTATCCTGTTGTGTTTCGGATTCATGGCCGGGTTCCCCGTGCTAGTGGGCGAGGTTGGAAAGGTTCTACCTGACACACCTGCCATGTCGGCGGGTTTTAAGACCGGCGATCAGATAATAGCGATCGATGGTGAGAAAGTCTGGCGATGGGACGATGTCCGCAACACCATTCAGAACAGCGCAAATCGTCAGATCATGATAACGGTGGACAGGGACGGAAGGGAACTGGACCTTCCGGTAACACCGGTCCTGGCCCAACAGAAAGACATGTTTGGCGATTACCGTGGCCAAATAGGGATAGCCCCATCAGGAAAAAAGGCTGAGTTGGGTGTGGGTGGATCAATTGTTGAAGGTTTCAGGTTTACCGGTTTTCTGACTAAAATGGTTTTGACGACCCTTGTTAAGCTTGTGAGGGGCGAAATAGGGGCAGGGGCCTTGAGCGGCCCGATAACCATAGCTCAAGCCTCTGGAGAGAGCTTGAAGGCCGGCTTGTTCAGCTTTGTGTTTCTACTGAGTTATATCAGCATAAATTTGGCCATCATCAACTTGCTGCCCATTCCGGTCCTGGATGGTGGGCATGTCCTTTTTCTGGCCATTGAGGGAATCATCAGAAGACCGGTCACGGGAAAGATCAGGGAGGTGGCAGTTCAGGTCGGCCTGTTAATAATCGTATTCCTAATTGGTCTGGTTTTTTACAATGATATTTACAGGATAGTTACCAAGGGCTGGACCCTGGCTCCGTGACGTATTCTGCTCAGACGGTTCGTTAATCGGGTGAAACTTATTGATCATTCTCTCAGTCCATTCGACTACGCCTCATCTCGGGGTTGCCATTTCGATTGACGGCGTGTGCCTGGCGGAGAAGATATTGCCTCCCGGGAAAAGGCACCTGGAAAACCTTCCAGCGCTCGTTTCAGAAGCTCTAGAAGATTCTAACCTTAGCCTGGGCCAGGTTGACGCTTTTGCAGCCGCTCTCGGCCCCGGATCTTTCTCAGGGGTTAGAATCGGACTAGCCGCCATCAAGGGCTACTGTCTCGCTTTAAGCAAGCCTATCGTCGGAATCTCAAGCCTGGACATACTCCTCTACCAAGCCGCCTTTGACGCTGACTCTGCAATCGCTGTAATTGACGCCGGACGCCAAGATGTGTATGCAGGTTACGCCAAATCAATTGGTGATCGGGTTCCGCTGATCATAAATCCGGTAACACTGGCAATGATAGATTTCCCGATGCATTTCGAAGAAGTGATGCGAAGACCAACTGTGATTTGTGGAGACCACGTTATTGAAAAGCTGGTCATAAACCCCGAAACAACCGAATTGCGGATGGTTGAAGTTCCCCTTCCCTCAGTTTGTGGAATCCTGGCTCACCACAGAATTCTGGCATCCGGTTTTGATGATGTCTTTCTTCTCAATCCACTCTATATGAGGAAATCTGACGCTGAGCGAAACGCCTCCAGATCGGTTAGCGCCTAAAGGCAAAACATCCGGAAATAACTATTTCGTGGCCAATACAAATTCATAGCAAGCCTTCCGAACGAATCCAGAGTCCTTATATTCGCGCAATTCAGCCCTGATCATTCCATCTTTCGACTCAATAACATGATAAACCCTGTCCCCTCCCTCAATCAGAGGCGCTCCACAGGAGGAAATTATTACATTGTTCCCGCTCTCAGGTTCACGTAGTTCGAGAAAGGTAGAACGATGCTTGTGCCCTTGCAGCACAATCCTCACACCATGTTCAAAACATATCCTAAGTATGGCGGCAGCGTCCGATAGTTGATGCGCCCAGAAAGATGAGCCACGGATGACTGGAGTGACTGGGTGGTGCAAAACTATGACTTTTAGATAACCGTCGGATTCGGATACAAGACGCTGGAACCAGTAACGGGATTCACGCTCTACCGTTCCCGGCCACGATGGGAAAAAATGGACTGAATTCAGACCTATTATCAAAGTCTTGTGGGCTTCCGACCTGTAAACTATCCTGTCAGAGGCTCCCATGAAGTGTCTGTATCGGCGCATTGACAGACGCGGTACCATCCATTCCCAAAAAGTCGAAGCGCAAATTTCACGATTTCCAGGCACCACGATGAGATCTGTTCCCAGCGATTTCAGAAAATCCAACGCCAGCCTATACTGGTAATTTCTGCCCCGATCCGTAATGTCGCCGCTTACCGCTATTACGTCAGGTTTCATCATCCCAATATCCGCGGCCATTGCGTCTTGGGCCAACCTGGATGTCGATCTGCAAAGATGTAGGTCAGATATGTGCGCTATTTTCATGGAACTGATGTTAGCCTCCAAACGCGGGTTTGGTCAATGATGATGGTATTGATGGCATATAGGGT
>CALDNG010000331.1 GCA_937915285.1 uncultured Desulfomonile sp.
CAAATCAGGCTCAACCTGTTAGGGAACCACCCGCTTTTTGGGGGATCGGCGCGCCAACAGCCGGTCAACAAGTCCAGCATAATCATCACCAATGATGGGCCAGGAAAAATTTGTTTCAGCCATTTTTCTGGCATTGCGTCCCATTTTGACCAGTCTATCGCGGGGAGTTTCAACTGCTAGATCCATGGCATGGGCCAAATCAGTTGAAGTGGCTTTGCAAACAAATCCGCATTCGTATTTCTGAACATATTCAGCAGTTTCATCCACATCAGTGACAAGGATTGGTCTGCCGAGTGAGGCGTATTCCGCGAACTTTGTCGGAAAAGCTGCCCGCGAGGCAATGTGTGGCGGGCGTGGCGACATTAGCGTATGAACAGACTTCATCTTCTCAATCAATTTTGGCCTGTCCATTTTGTTCAAGGTTTCCACTCTGTCGCCGTAAGCGGTTGCAAACTCCTTTTTCCATCCATCTTCTTCATCAAAGCCGATGAGCAATATTCTAGCCTGCCGGTTTTTCATGAGACCGATGGCTTCAAAAAGGTATTCAGTTCCTTGCCAGGTATGAAACGTGCCTACATAGCCGATGGAGAACTCCGGATCCTTGGGGAGATCAGTAAATTCAAACAGTTCGAGATCGACTCCGTTGCGCACTACGCTTACGTTCCCGGCCGCAACACCTTCGCCAATCAGGTCTTCCATCTGATAAGTCGATTGTGTGATGCAGTAGTCACTTATCATCATTGCCATTTTGTATATCAACCAGACCCTGAATGACGGGGAGTTCTTCTTTCCGCCTGTCATCAGAAACTTGGTCTGCGCTGACTGAGAGACAATGTCTCCGTGCATGTCAATCATAACGATGCCCGGCATAAATGGCTTGGAGAAGAAAAAAGCCTGGGCAGCTTCAGCGGCTCCACAGTAAATCAGATCGTAGCTTCTCATTTTTCTGAGCCAAAGCGGCATGAAGACTGACCGAGTGGTTTCCGTATCCAGAGGAGGATGGTCTTCCATGAAAAAATAGTCGCAGTTATATCCCCTGTCCTCAAGAAGACGAGCCAGGCTCAGCAGTCTGTAAGTGTAGGCCGATGTCGATCTACTGCTCTGGGCTGACAAAATTAATATGCGTGACTGCAAGGCCATGCTCCTGTAAAATAGATCGGACGTTGTTGAAAAATCAGGACTTCAGCTATCAATCCAGAAAAGTTGCGGCCTACCTTCCTTGTCACAGGATTCTGATATCGGCTGTCTGACCTTTTCACACGCCAGTCGAATGGAACAATATTTGATTGAATGAATCAGTTATGGTCTTAACCACCATCTCTTTAGCTATAAACTTATTTCGAGACATCCTATGGCATCATGTTCATTACAGTTTACAGGAGACATTTCGCTGGATCGGCGCCTCTCAAAACCGGATTCACAACCCAGGCTTTCTGAAAGCGCACGATGGCTCACTCTTAACCTTCCGGACGCTGACATTCGTGTGGTCAACTGGGAATCACCCCTCGAGGGCGATGAAGGCGAACATGAAATGGACAAACCGATTGTGGGTACCAATCCTGCGGCGTCACTGAGCATGCTCGGCTTTAGGATAGATGTGGCCACTATAGCCAACAACCACATTTTTGATTTTAAGGGCTCGGGAGTTAGAAATACAATAGAATTTTTGGAAAAGAATTCAGTTCGGACAGTAGGGGCCGGCAATTCCCCATCAAAAGCTTACGAACCTCTTCACCTGGATGTCAATGGCCTGCCCCTAACGTTTCTTGCATACGTTGGGAGAGACACAAACCCGCCGCCAGAGCAGGATGACATGTACGTGAGTGTGCTTGAACATGAGCAGGCGCTTAGGACAGTCCGCAAATGGTCAAACAGGGGCAGGAAGGTTATTGTCTCCTTTCATTGGGGCCTTGAATATGAGGCATACCCGAACCCTAAACAGAGAGCCTTTGCGCGCGAGGTTATAGAAAACGGGGCCATGGTGGTGGCCTGCCACCACGCACATCGCCTGCAGGGGCATGAGCAATGGATGAACGGCCACATTTTCTATGGCCTGGGCAACTTCATCTTCGGATTGGAGGGCGATGAGTGCTGGCCATTCTTTACCAATTCTACAGCCGTAGCCTGTTGCACTATCGATGATATCAATGTTTCAGACGCCAAAATGATTCACCTCAAACAGGCGGAAGGTAGCTTCTCACATTCTGACCCACAGGAATCCATGGATCTTGAGAAGCGCCTGAACTGGCCATTAAAACTTTCAAGCAGGTCCTATCCCAAATTCTGGAGACTTGCAAATATCTTTCACCTCATTTATGAAAAGCCTGTTGAGGCGTTTCAGCGCAGAGGCGCTGAAGCATTGCTGAAAATTAACAGAGACCACTTGAAAAGCCTGGCAAAGGCATTATCTTTCGGAAAACTGAAAAGACGCAGGAAGAAGTCAAGATGAGGCGTTTGTTCATGATTTTCTTTACGGGCCTGATCAGTCTGCTGCTGACGGTCCCGGCTATGTGCCAGTTACCCAGCGTGTCCGCGCAGGATGATAAGGACAACATAGAGGGAACCAATTTCACTATCGTTCCCAGACTTAACTATGAGAGATCATACTGGATCATCCGCATAAAAGATGGCGAGATAATCGGCTACGCCCCGTGGGACATCGAGAGACGACGGTGGACCCTGTTCAACCTCTACGGTGATTATCGCGGTTTTATCCAGGCCACAACAGGTGAGAGAAAAATAGAATATTACAAGCAATATACCTGGTATGACCGTTACAACAGGTACCTTGGGGTTTTCATAGCCTCTATCGGTGGTCATCCAAGGACAAAAGACTACAAGGACGGAGAACTAGGCGGATCTCTCGACGCTTACAAAATCGGAAACATCCCTCTCGGGCAGTACCAGTTGTACTTCGACATAGACCCCAACAAAAGTTTTCGCCCAATGGGCCTGGACTCCTCTATAATCCCGCGGCTACCACGTGGCAGATAACCACATAGATGGTAAAGAGCCACAAATATATCTCTCCAACAACACCACAGAGCAATGCGTTTAGTTATTTCAATTGTCGCAATAGGTTCAAGTCATTACATATAACTTTTCCTGATTTTTATTAACCTGTTTCTAATATCACGACCTAACTAATCGTATTTTATTTTGTTTGCCATAACATCTCCATTTGTTATATAATCTGGACGTCCGCAGCATAAAAATGGCGCTGGTTCCTGATTGTAAAAAGCTCAAGAGCGGTAGTTCAGAAGGATCGGAAGCAAGGAATCCTCGAGCACGCTGATTTACGTCAGGGGACCGGTCACTGGAAATGTGGTCAAATGGGAAACAGAGCGCAGCTCTTCAAGAATACCATTGCCCTATCGGCTCCGAACATAATCAACCCGTTCGTGTCGTTTGCCTTGATACTGGTGATATCGAGGAGTCTGGGCGCTCAGGGCCTTGGAGAATATTCCCTGATACTTGCATGGCAGGCCATATTTGTAACCATGGCTTCCATGGGACTGGGAGCGCTTGTTATAAGGGAAACAGCCCGGAAGCCGGAGACCCTGCAAGCATTTTTTGCCAACGCCCTGACGTTCGGCCTGGTTTCTTCTTTACTGGCTGTATTCGCGATGATCGCGACAGTCAAATTGATGGATTATCCCCAGAGAATAATAATCGGGGCCACGATATCATCTCTGTCACTGATACCGTCGACAGCGATCAGGTATATCGAAGCGGTCTTTCGGTCTGTAGAAAAGTCTGAATATCTGGCTTTGTGTTACATGGCTGAGAACGTGGCACGGGTTCTGTTCAGCGTGGTCCTGCTTTTGCTCGGATTCGACCTGTTGTGGGTATTTGTGGCGATAACGTTGGTGAATTTCCTGACATTCGTCATGATGATGTATCTTTGCCGCAAAGTGGTGGGCAGGCCAAGATGGTCATTTGATTTAGAGATTTGGAAGCTTATGGCCGGTCAGTCTCCGACCTTTCTCAGCATAGCCATATTTTCCACATTGCATTTAAGCATGCCCGAGATCATGCTTTCGAAACTGCTGGATATAGAGGCTGTTGGTATTTTTAGCGCAGCCTCACGCGTAGTGAGTTTTGCGACTGTTATTCCGGTGGGTTTCTGCATGGCGTTGCTGCCGGCAATGACCAAGGGTTATGCAAACGGTGTTGACGAACTTCGGCGAATGACCTCCGATTCCATCCGTTACGCTTTCATATTCATTTTCCCGATTGTACTGGGGACGGCGGTTTTGTCGAACCAGCTCATTCAAATGATATATGGGGCCAAATTCTTAGCTGCGCCTCCTGTTCTCAGTCTGATGGCATTCGGGATCGCCCCATATTTCGTGCTGGTTTCCCTGGCCCAGGTTCTTGTTTCGACAGACAATCAGGGCTTTGACCTTAAAGTTAACATCATTGCCGTTCTGGTTAGCTTTGCCCTGCACATAGCGCTCGTACCGGTTTTCGGTGT
>CALDNG010000332.1 GCA_937915285.1 uncultured Desulfomonile sp.
ATCAACGACCGGCCGACTAATTTCAAAAATGCTGCGGGTCGATTTTGTCGACACTGACGATTTGATTTCAGGCAAGTATGGGATTCCGGTAAATGAGATTTTCCTTGCTAATGGGGAAGAATCATTTCGCAATGCTGAAACCTCTGTCTTGAAGAAACTGTCTCGGAAAAACAACCTTGTCGTGGCCACTGGAGGCGGAGTTTGCGAAAGGCCAGAAAACCTTCAGATCATGAATGAATCTGGAACTGCGTTTTTCCTTGACGCAGGACTTGATGAAATCGCTTCCCGTCTAGGAACTTGTGAGATCGACAGAAGACCGTTGTGGCAGGATGCCGCACAGGTTGAAGACCTTTACAAAAAACGTCACAATAATTATTTAAGCTACGGCCAGCGAATCGATGTGGATGGGCAGACCGTGTTAAGCGTTGCAAACAGTATTTGTGCTTCAGTATCACCCGAAAAGGATTATACAGTCAATTACGAGGGCCATCCTGGCCAAGTAAAGGCGGTTTGGAACGGTCCATCTTACGTCATGAAATATGCCGGTGGACGAAGGGCAGTCGTACTCACGGATCGAACCGTTGAGAGACTTCACCTGGACCGATACCTCGAAGTTCTTAACAATCCACCGGTTATCTCGCTGAAACCGGGAGAAAAGTCGAAAACACTAAAAACGGCTGGATTCATATATGACAAACTGCTGGACGCCAAAATAGGTAGAGGCGATCTCCTGATAGCGATTGGCGGCGGGGTGATCACTGACATTGGTGGCTTTGTAGCGTCAACCTATAAGCGAGGTATCGATTTCATTCTTGTTGGGACAACCCTGGTAGCCGGGGTTGACGCAGCCATCGGAGGCAAGTCGGCCATTGATCACGCAAACGTCAAGAACTCGGTAGGCCTTTTTACCAAACCTCTTGTCACCATTTTGGACATTGCCTCGCTGAGCACTCTTGCTAGAAAACAGGTCAGCGAGGGACTCATTGAGGCGTACAAAACCGGTTTGGTTTCCAACCCGGATCTTTGTTCATACATGGAAGACAATGTCAGGCGCCTCATGAGCGGATCGGTGATAGAATTGGCGGAAGCAATGAAAGCGTCAGCGGGCGCCAAATGCAAAGTTGTTACTGAAGACTTCCGGGAGAAAAACGTCAGGAGAATTCTAAATTTCGGACACACTTACGGTCACGCCGTGGAGAGTTTCAACAACTATACAATCAGCCACGGAGCGTCCGTTGCGCAGGGTATGCTGGTAGCCATTGCTATATCGCTTGCCCGACGATTTATAGATGATGAAACATCTGGGCGGGCTTCCAGACTCATCAAAAAGATGGCGCCGTCTCCAGTAAATCTGCCATCAGCCGCTCAGGCCTGGCAAATAATGCTGAACGACAAGAAAAACACGAATGGCAAGATAGCTTTCGTGCTATTGCATGGACTTGGGAAGTGTGAGGTTGTTGACAATGTAACCCCGGAAGAGCTTGATTCGGCCATCAACCATATACGAAAGAACGGGAATGAGTAGCATAACAGGTAACCTTTTCAGGGTAAGCTCTTTTGGAGAATCACACGGCCCTGCAGTAGGAGTGATCGTTGATGGGACTCCTCCAGGAATTGCCCTGGATGTTTCAGACATTCAGAGGGAACTTGACCGGCGTAGACCGGGCACATCAAAATTTGTGTCTCCCAGACAGGAGAGTGACAGGGCAGAAATATTGTCAGGTGTAGCCAATGGTGTGACTTTGGGTTCACCTATCGCTATTGTCGTACGAAACACTCATGCCAGATCAAGCGATTACGATGACCTCAAGGAAGTGTTCCGGCCCGGGCATTCAGACTACACGTATTTCATGAAATACGGCATTGCTCCTCAACCGGGTGGCGGACGTTCTTCAGGACGTGAGACAGTGGGTCGGGTCGCTGCAGGAGCTATCGCCAAGAAACTTCTAGAGCCTGCAGGAGTCAGAATCCGAAGTTTCGTGAGAAGCATTTCTTCCATAGAATGTAGAACAGTCGATCTGGATTATGCGGAGCAGCATCCCTTGAGGTGTGCGGACCCAGAGGTATCAAGATCGATGGAAGAAGCAGTTCAAAATGCCCAAAAAGAAGGCGACTCACTGGGCGGTGTAGTGGAGGTTCTTGTTGGGGGGATACCTGCTGGCCTTGGAGATCCGGTGTTTGGAAAACTGGACGCCGTACTCGGAGGGGCTTTTTTCTCCATCGGAGGAGTCAAGGGTGTGGAGTTTGGGTCAGGTTTTACGATAACCAGACTCAAAGGCTCGGAGTCCAATGATCCAATAGTGTCAGATGGCTTTGCATCGAACCATTCCGGTGGAATTCTTGGGGGCATATCTACTGGACAGATTGTTGTGGCCAGGCTAGCGGTTAAACCAACCCCTTCCATTTCAAAAACACAGCAAACTATAAACCTGGATGGCAACCCGTGCTCCATTAATGTGAAGGGCCGTCATGACCCGTGTATTTGTCCAAGGGTAGCGCCCGTTGCCGAGGCTATGGCCGCTATAGTCATTGCGGACGCATGGCTGTGTCAAAAAGCTTTGGAGGCGACCAAATGAAAATTTCGGTCATAAACGGACCCAATCTGAACATGCTCGGGAAGCGCGAACCTTCGGTTTATGGCAGTAAAACACTGGGGGACTTGCAAATGGAGATGAATCAGGTAGCAAGGCCTCTCGAATTAGACCTCGACTTTTTTCAAAGTAACATCGAAGGCGAGATAGTGAATTACCTCCAGCTCGCCGATGAAACATCCCAGGGGGTGATTCTGAACGCCGGAGGTTACACTCATACCAGTGTGGCAATTAGAGACGCAGTTTCGGCCATAAGTATACCTGTTGTCGAAGTTCATATTTCAAATCCTCAGGCCCGGGAGGATTTCAGAAGGAGCAGCCTGCTCGCGGGGGTGTGCTCAGGATCTATTTCAGGGTTCGGGTTTGACTCTTACACATTGGCTCTTCTGTGGTTTTCAAGAAAAGAATTTTTTTCTTCCAGATGAACATCAGACTTAAGTCAAGATTATATATTGACATTTTAGGACCACGATGTTTTAATTTGCAAATATTGACAAACAGGAATCGTCATGATCATGGGTTTGGCCAAAAATAGAAACTTTGCCGATGCGCCAGCGGGATTGGAACAGCGCAGTTTTTATCGCGGTTTCTATTATTTTTACGGCTTTATGCCCATGCTGTGAGGTTCAACGGCTACTAGCCAATAGAATCCGGAAGCCATGGGCATACAAAAGTCCATGGCTTTTCAGTTTTCAAGGCCCTGGGCGCTACAAGCTTTCGGGGCTTTTGAATTTCATGACATTCATCATGGGCGCCCCTTTCATCAGGAGATATTTCAATGAATTCCAAATCATCCTTCAATACACTGGATTCAAATAGTCCTGACCTATCAGAGGCTAATTCGGTCATAGTGGGCTCAAGAAAACGAATTGATGAAATCGACGCCCAGTTAGTGGGCCTGCTTAACCAACGCGCAGCTTTAGCCGTTCAAATCGGCGTGAGCAAAATGGCCGTAGGCCAGGAATCGCTATGTCCAGCAAGGGAATCCGAGATAATGCGCAGGATTCTGGAAATGTCGGAGGGCCCTATGCCCAGAAAGGAAATGGGGCAGATCTTTTCCGAAATAATCTCGGTGTGCAGGAATTTGCAGAAACCGCCTACCATTGCCTTCTTGGGTCCGGAGACAACCTTCAGCCATATGGTTGCTCTCAACAGATTCGGGCATTCCAGTGAGCTAAGACCTTTGCATTCCATCATGGACGTGTTTCAAGAGGTTGAAAATGGGCGGGCAAGTTTCGGTGTGGTACCTGTTGAGAATTCCATTGAAGGTGGAGTAAGCGCTACGATGGATTGCTTCGTGAACTCAGGGCTGCGCATATCCGGGGAAATTTACGCGTCCATCAGACACATGCTCATGTCCTCTGAACCATCACCCGACTGTATCAAGAGGGTTTATTCCCATCCACAGGCGCTCAATCAATGCAGGAAATGGTTGAACCAGAACATGCGGGGTGTCGATCTGCATGATTGTTCAAGCACTGCTGAGGCGGCCCGTCGGGTTTCAGAGGAGACCGGCGCTGGGGCAATAGCTTCATCTATGGCCGCAAGGAAACTAGGACTCAACATTCTTGCTCAAAACATCCAGGACCGAAGCGATAATAAGACCAGATTTCTAATTATCGGGCCTGGCACCTGTAAATCTACCGGAGACGACAAGACATCCCTCTATTTCATCTCAAGACATCAATCTGGTTCGCTTTGCAGGGCGCTCAACAATTTTTCAAATCGCGGGATCAATTTGTCAAGGATCGAGTCCAGACCCCTTAAAGACAGACCATGGGAATATTCATTCTTCGTAGATTGTGAGGGACACATGGAGGATTCTAATCTCGCAGAGTGTTTGAAAGATCTGAGAAACAACGTTGAATTTCTTAAGATTCTGGGATCATATCCTAGGATGGATCCTGACAGCGGAATTTGAGAATTTTGACAGACTTTCTGAGGAATCTCATTGTCATTCAAGAGTTGTAATTACAAGGTAGGCATTGTCGGTTCAGATGGCCGGATGGGCTCCTGGATGTTCTCCCACCTGAAGGAGTCAGGCCTTGAAGTTCATGGAATAGACAAGGCGGCCCCTACTGAATTGGGCGACTTCACAGAATCATCTGATGTGATGGTTTTGGCCATTCCATCTAGCGCATTTCCCGAAGTGACCCGCGTAATAGGTCCTCGGCTTCGAAAGGAAAGCCTTTTGATTGACATAGCCTCCCTAAAGCAAGGGCCTGTCCGGGAAATGCTGGATCACTTTGACGGTGAGGTCATAGGCGCGCACCCCATGTTTGGGCCATCCGCCGAATCCTTCAGAGACAGGCTTGTTTATCTGTGCCCTGCACGGCCCGGACTCTGGATAGACAAGGTGAGTGGGTTCCTCACATCGCTGGGAGCCAGAATTCACATTATTTCCCCTGACAGGCACGACCGTCTTATGGCCACTGTTCAAACACTGAGACACATCATGCTCACATCGTTAGGACTGACCCTAAGATCAACAGGTTTTGATATTTCCGAAGATTTGAAAGTGGCCGGAGAATGGTTCCAGCAATTGATTACAATGATGGAGCGGCAGTTCGATCAACCCTCGGAGCTATATGCCGATCTGGCGTTGAACAACCCTCATTCGCTGGAGGTTTTGAAAACTTTCAGCCTTATGAATGAGAAGCTGAACATCCTGATGGAAAAGGGAGATAAAAAGGGAATAATGGAACTGATGAATATGGTTCGCGATTTCACTGGAAGGTGAATATCCTCCATCTCGGCCTTCCACCCCTCCAACCTCACTCATCATGATGTACGGCAAGTTCTTCTTGACAAGGCGCTGAGGTCTGGAATAACCTCTATAACAGACATGTAAATTCCACTCAGTATTCATTCGTAATAAGTCCGTATTTTCCCATTGTTATGGGGAATCGTAGATAGCTATACCGTTAGCATTTTGCGAAGGGCGACCTACCAACCTTTGCTTTTTTGGCGTTAACCCTAAAAGAACGTAACAATTTGGCTTCAGCATAACCTCACATATACCGAGGGGGTAGCGATCTATGAGACTTCACTCGTGGGACCATTTGCTGATTGTAGCTGTGACGGCGCTCTGCCTAATGTTTCCGGGATCTGTCCTTGCCGATGCGTCTATTCTTGAGACGCAGACTATTACGCTGGCAAGCCTGGCCGGCACTAGCTCCCCGCCGTCGGCTATACCTTCGCCCTCCAAAGGGTCCCTTCCCATATTGACCATTGTCAGACCGATAACGATTGCAATGTTTCTAATTTTCATAGGTGTGACGCTGATGGTTGTATATTGGGCTGCCAGGAGGACGAAGACTTCAGCGGATTTCTATGTAGCCGGGGCTTCTATTACAGGGGCTCAGAACGGATGGGCGCTCGCCGGAGACTACATGTCGGCGGCTTCCTTCCTTGGGATTGCAGGCCTCATTTCACTCTACGGATATGACGGATTTCTTTATTCAGTCGGATGGCTGGTCGCTTACGTCACACTTCTGCTAATTGTGGCGGAACCCTGTCGTAATTCAGGGCGCTACACCATAGGTGATATACTCTCATTCAGGTCTTTCCCAATCCCTGTGAGGGCGATGGCTGCAGTTTCAACAGTGACCGTCTCGACATTTTACCTCATAGCGCAAATGGTCGGAGCGGGAAAATTGATGGAACTGCTCCTGGGTGTGCCGTTTCGGATATCAATAATCCTGGTGGGCTCTATCATGATCATCTATGTGGTTTTCGGAGGCATGATAGCCACGACCTGGGTTCAGATTATAAAAGCATTCCTGATAATGACTGGGGGATTGGCGCTGAGCATACTCGTTGCAGCTCACGCGGGGTTCAGTCCTCTCCAGTTTTTTGCGGATATTTCCAACAATTCCGGAATCAAGGACTGGGTTCAATTCACACTGCTGAACCATCCAGTAGCCCAGCAAGGCATCGACTACGGGCAAAGGTTCCTGGAACCAGGTTTATTTCTCAAGAATCCACTTGATCAGGTTTCTCTAGGGATGGCTTTGGTTTTTGGAACCGCCGGCATGCCACATATACTCATGAGGTTCTTCACTGTCCCTACGGCCAAGGAGGCCAGAAAATCGGTCATCGTAGCCATGTTCGTGATCGGATCCTTCTACCTGCTCACGACCCTGCTGGGGTTTGGGGCAGCCATACATGTGGGTCCTCAGACCATATTCGCCACTGATCCCGGGGGTAACCTTGCCACCCTCCTGTTAGCACAGGCGTTGGGAAACCAGATTGCTCCAATTGTTGGGGACACCCTTTTGGCATTCCTGTGTTCGGTAGCGTTTGCAACCATTCTGGCGGTAGTATCCGGTTTGGTTCTGGCTGCTTCAGCAGCCATTGCGCACGATGTATATGTGAGCCTCATCAAGAAGGGGCATGCTTCCCAGAAGCAGCAGATCATCGCGGCCAGAGTAACCTCATTTGCGGTGGGGGCCGCAGCCATAGTTGTCGGAATGGCGGCTGAAAACCAGAATGTGGCTCAGCTTGTCGCTCTTGCCTTCGCTGTGGCTGCGTCCGGAAATCTGCCAGTGGTAATACTCTCCCTCTTCTGGAGAAAATTCAACACTGCCGGGATAGTTGCCGGTCTCGTGATTGGAACTGCGGTTTGCCTTGTGCTGGTGCTTGTCTCTCCAAACATGCATTATCCGAAGCAGGATGCAGATGAGGCCTTCAAAGTAATTAAGGGCCTTGAACTCAAAGAGTCCGATGGAACGACGCTCACTCCGAAAGAACAGGCGATTCTTTCCAAGGCCAGAACAGACTATGAGAAGCACAAGGATGGATTGTCCCTGATTGGCCTGGATAAGCCATTATTCCCACTGAAGAATCCAGGGATAGTATCAATACCCCTAGGATTTCTGGCAGCCATAATGGTCGCATTCGCTTTCCCGAGCGGTGGAGAGGAACAGCGATACGATCAACTGCACGTTCAACAACTCACCGGTGTTAGGGTTCGTTCTGTTTGGGACTAGGAAGGGTCTCAATTACAGGACTGGACGGACAATATCGTCGTCAAAAATTTCCAGTTAGGATATGCAGGAATTAAAATGTCATCCCAATTATCAAAAGAGCCCACACGGGCCTGGATAGTCACTTTCGCAGGGGCGGCAGTCAATTTGTGCCTCGGAATTCTGTACGCATGGAGTGTCTGGAAAAAGGCGCTGGTTGACAAACCCAAAGCTGACGCCGGTGAGATAATGACAGGGCTCAATGCCGGTTGGGCCTACCTGACTGATGCGCAGGGGACTTTTGCTTACTTCATTTGTGGACTGTTTTTTGCTTTCTTCATGATCCCCGGTGGAAGACTTCAGGATACTTATGGTCCCAAGATAGGGGCTACACTGGGCGGGTTGTGCGTTGCAGCAGGTTGTATAGTAGCCGGGCTTTCCAAGAGTTATCTTGGCCTGATTCAGGGATTCGGGGTATTGGGGGGTATCGGCATGGGCATCGGTTACGCTGCCCCTACCCCGGCCGCCCTGCGGTGGTTTGGCCCCCACCGGCGCGGCCTAATATCAGGCATAGTTGTTGCCGGGTACGGCGCGGCTGCTCTGTACATTGCGCCACTAGCCCAGTACCTCATTGATAATTACGGTATTTCAGCCAGCTTCATCGGCTTGGGAATTTTCTTTGCCGTGGTGGTGATAGCAACCGGGCAGCTGTTATCCTGGCCGCCGGCTGACTATGTACCGCCTGGTCCGAGGAACCAGCCGTCAACAACGAAACCAGTTTCACCCACAGTTGACTGGCTGCCGCCGGAGATGATGTCGAGATGGCAATACTATGCGCTGGTGTTCATGTTCCTCGGGAGCGCACAGTCAGGATTACTGGTCATTGCAAATGCCGCCCCGATCCTGGCCAAAACTGCAGGGAAACTTGAATTCTTCGCTCAGAACGCCTGGATAATCGCAGCCTTTGGAGGGGCTGTAAACGCCTTGGGAAGAGTCGGAACGGGTATGTACTCTGACAAGATAGGAAGAAACAACGCATACACCTTTAACGGACTACTTTCGGCCGCCTTCCTGATTGGAGCGCCTTTTGTGATCAATCTTGAGAATGTGCCCCTGCTTTTCCTGGCCCTTGGAATAGCATATTGGCAGTATGGCGGGGGATTGGCATTGTTGCCTGCCTTCACTGCAGATTTCTTCGGTTCAAAAAATCTGGGCGCCAATTACGGTTTTGTTTTTATTGGATGGGGCCTGGGATTTTTGATGCCATTGATAGCAGGATACATCAAGGATTACACCGGATCTTACGATTTGTCGTTTTACCTTTCGGCCGGTCTGCTGATAACAGCGGTATTGATGTGCAAATTCGTCAAAAAGCCTGCAAAGTAGATGTAGCCTTTTATGCGCAGCCAACCGGCCAATTACGGGGTGAAATCTCCATACGCTCTTTGACTGGCCATTTTTGGTATTGCGCTCGCCTGATTTATAATAAATAATCGCCCTGACAGCTATGCGATGTCTGATTTAGATGTCTCAAAATAATTTTTTGGGAGGGTGTCTTGGCCTCTGAAGTTTTCATTACCGACATGTCGGCTAACTGGAATAGAAGTGTGCCTGCAAAGGTTTCTGACCTTTTCAACAAGCTGGATCCTGGAGCTTGTTTCGACCCCAAAGATCTTGTGGCCATCAAGATTCATTTCGGAGAGGCTGGAAACACTGCTCACATTAGA
>CALDNG010000333.1 GCA_937915285.1 uncultured Desulfomonile sp.
CAGATTGGAGATTTGTTCTCTGAAATACCTCTATTGAGCACCCTTCCGGGAACGTAATCCTGCGGGGCTATCTTGAGAAGTCTGTGAGGATACGCAGAGACGATATCCAGAGTATTGTCCGTGGAACCGGAGTCAATCACTAGTAGCTCGAAATCCTTAAACTCCTGAGAAAAGAGAGCGGCCAAAGTCAAACCTATCTCATGGCCGGAATTCTTGCACCTGAGAATTACAGTGCAGCCAGGAGGAGAACCCTTGGCATCGACTGACAAAATTTCCTCAGTTTTGGCGGCATGCGTCATGTCCTCGCCTCCTGGCGATCTGAATCAGGAGGAATGATCTCCGATATGTGAACGCATTTGCGAGTCGCAAGATAATCTACGATTCTTGTTACACTAACGAAACGGTCAGCCAGATACATCGTGATGGGATGGATGATCACATTGGAAACTGCCCCACGACTTTCATTTTCCTTCAGTTGCTCTATCACCATCTCAGCCCAATCCTCAACCGAATAGGAATCAGGACCGAAATCATCCGACCAGTTGTATCGTTTTTGCCACCAGGCTACCCACTCCCTGGTACGCTCAGCGTGGTAAATGTGCTCATGGTCAGGGATCACATTAATAGGAAAAGACCATATTCCTCTATCGTCCCAGACTGGGCCCATCGAATCTTTCTTTACTCCGTCTGATATTAGGATCACTCCGTTTTTTGCCAGAACGGATTCCGTATATGGGCCATGCATATACATGTGGTTTCGCCATAGTTTGATTGTTTTACCTGTCCGCTTTTGGGCAGCCCTTATGGTGCGTTTGGTGTCTAGATCCTGGTACCATCTCGGACCGTTATAGCTTCCTATAAGCTTTTTCCAGACACGATGCCAGATTTCCGGTTTAAAACAGTTATAGTTGTGGCCCCCAATTTCGACAAGCGGGTCATTCGCTATGGGTTCGAGGTCATCCCATTCTTCCACAAAGCACAAACCCGAGATAAAAAAAGTGACCTTGATTTGGGCTGACCTTAGAATATCGAGATAAAGCTGGGAAGTCTTTAACTCCGAGATATCGCTGTGGTGCTGGTTTCCGGTCCCCAAACTCATGTGGTGCAGGTCCCCGGTTAGACAAATCATTACTTGACCCCCTGGAATTCTAGCCCCAGTTTCCTTGCCGAAGCCTCAAAATTGGGGTCAGCATAAACACCCCAGGCTTTCAGAAAAGCCATCCTCAGGGCATTATGTTCATCCGGCCCATCAACAGCGAATCTGGCTAACGCACGGAACCCTGGATCACTGACATTGTAAATTATGACAGGAAATACTATTCCGAGAACATCCCGGGGTGGTGTCAGGGCAAGCGAAATACCAAAACCTGTTTTGGAAAATAAACGGCCTCTATTCTGCAAAAGGGCTTTAAGTCTTCGGGCGGCTTCCCTAGGATGGCTAAACGCGTCTTTTAAACCCCTATTCAGGGCGGCCACCGGATAGTCGCGCCAAGTCAAATTCTCCACACCGCAACGACGGCCCTCAACCTCCAGATGGACAGGCTCAACCGCGGCCCTTACCTCGTCGAGCCAAACCTTTAAATCACGTCCTTCCCATCCTGAATAGTCCGGACGAAACCGGAACTCCATTGCCCAGTCATACAGGGACCTGAAATCAGCCCCAACATCGATCCGTGAAGCCATTCGGCGCTGACGTTCGGCGTAACTCCAATGGTAGGCTTTACGCCAGTAAAGCAAAGAATCCCCATAGCCCAGGATAGCCTTGACAGAATGCCTGATCAACGCCTTCCAAACGCCTGCAGGCGGTTCTGAAAGAGCCATTACGGCGTCGTTTATTACAAGGAGTGTCCCACGGTTTACAACAAGGTCTCTGACATCCGAGGCAAGTATTCGATCAGCGGTAAATCGAGAGAGGGACGGCAAGAAGGTAGGGTCACCGAGGATGGTCTGATGCCCGAAACGCATGTCGTACCACATTATTCGGCAAGGAGCCCTTTTGAGAGCGCTGTCACTTATTGCCCCAGCGTCTATTCCAATTCCCGCCTCTTCAGAAAGAGGGCGTAGGGCATCGCCAAGGGCACGCCTTAGTTTCTCCGTCTCACTGGTCCATTGCCCGGTAGTTATTAACAGAAAGTCCAGGTTGTTATGGGGCTTTTCAACACCATCGGTGACTTCGACACCGCCTTCTCCACGGCCATAACCTCCCATGAGAACCACTGCTCTCCACGAACCTGCCGGTAAGGTAGCCTTTGCTATTTCTCCGCCCCTGCGGACCACTTCAAGCACACGGGCCTCAACTTCATTTCCGCCTCTTGCAGTAAACCGTCCGAACCTGTTCATGAAGACCTGCCTGTTCTAATTGTCGATTCCAGGAGATTCCACAGCGCATCAGCATGTTTTTCGGCAGTGAATCGGGTCATTGCCAGATTGCGCCCTGCCTCCCCAAGAGTAGCCGACGCAACGGGATCACCGATGACCTTGGCGATAGCCGCAGCAAGCGCCTCAGAATCACCAGAAGTAAAACCGTAACCAGTGACCCCTTCCAGCAGCCATTCACCTGTACCTCCTACCCGAGACGCCACCACGGGCGTCGCATGCCGCAGAGCCTCCAGGCCGACCAGTCCGAAAGTTTCCGGATCACGAGATGGCACAACTACACATGTAGCTGTCCGATAGTGGTTTTCGAGGTCGATCCTTTTAATTTTCCCGAGAAACTCAACCCTGTCACCTAAACCGAGTTTGGTGACCTGTTCCCTGAACATGCCCTCCTGAGCGCCTCCTCCAGCTACCTTTAAACGGATTTCCGAGGGCAACCGGGACATGGCTTCGAGTAATGTATCCAGCCCTTTTCCTCGCAGTAACGCCCCCACGAAAAGAAGCGTGTTTTTCTGCCTAACCTGAGACGTGTTTCCAGCGTCAGCATCCTTGTCGAACGACTTATCGAATTTCTCCCATGCAGGCGAAAACATCGGAAGGACTCTAACAGACGCAGGTGAAAAGCCATGCGCTACCACATGATCTTTCATGTAAACTGACCCAACGGCGAAGGCATTGAAACGCTTGAGCGACTCAAGCTCCGCCCAGGCTGAAGATAAGGTGTGAATACGTACAGGGGGAAAACCTGATGTCTTGTTGATGAAACCGAGACACGGGAATATGCAATAGGCCCCCAGGGTCCTCACACATGTATGTTTCCCGAACGTGGTGTATTTGTGAACATGCAGGCAGAACGGAGCATGATCGTGGAAAAACCGCACGATTGGGACGCCCGTGTCTGACAGCGCATCTGTAACCCTTTTCCCTGAGAGTTGATGAACATACAGTATGTCAGGCCTTATGTCCCGTATCTGTCTTTCCACGTCTACCAACGGAAAGGCGCCTTCAAAAAGGGATACGAATTCCGGATCAACCTGCGCGTTAGCGTCGTAAAGCAGGAAATTGCGACCCCCACGTGGCGCAAGTAGTGGCGCCACATCTGCTATACTGCGTTCAGCGCCCCCCACAAAGGAGGCCGATTTGCTTATCCACAGGATTTTCATGCGTTCCCTTCCTGTTCCGGATTGCTCGACTTTGTTCTAAATCCATTTGGTTGTCAAGCGCTGAAAACGTGCTTTGGGGCCGCCTGAGAAAGACTGCTGACCGGATTTTCAACGCTGTTACATTTGTCTCAGTACGATCCCCCAAAGACTCTATTATCAGGCCCGAGTGGTTCCAAAATCCATTTTTCATGGATTAATCTCGCATCACCACAAAAGCCCTGAGCCCCTAGCGTCTGACAAATTTGGTCGTTACAATTGCTTCACCATATCAGATGCTTCACCTTCAGAGCAGACATTTCTTTGTTTACCAGCCGAATAATACGGGTTACTATCATCTTAGGTCGCTCTAAACAGGGGAAAGGAAACCGTAATGCGCGTGGGTTTGATAACCTTTGGCGGTGACGGTGGAAAATCCGGAATCAGCCAGTACATTATCAAGATTATTCAGCAGTTCAACGCCATTGAAAGCGGAATGGATTTTGAAATAGTTGTGTATGAGGATGAGAAAGACATCTTTGTTCCTGCGAATTCCAGCATGGGATATTATTGCTACGGTTCCGCTCTCCGGAATCCGGTGGTCAATTTAGCCTGGTTCCAGCTTTGCCTTCCGGGACTTTGCCGGAAAAGGGGATACGATGTTCTTTTTCTCCCAGCCGCCAACCGGCGTGCGCCTTTTTGGGTTCCATGCCCTACGGTAGGAACCGTCCATGACTTCTCCAGCGCACATGTGACAGAAAAATATGACCCGGCCAGAATGTTTTTCATAAAGAAGGTTACCCCAGCCCTTGTCAAAAGACTTAACATGATACTTACCGTCAGTGAAAGCAGCAAAACAGACATTGTCAACTTGTGCAAGATTCCTGGAGATAGGGTGGTAGTTACCCCGAATGGAGTGGATCTGGAAACGTATTCTCCAGGGGATAAGAATGAGGCGCTCAAACAACTCCAGACAAAATTCCCGATACGGTCTCCCTACATACTTTACGTGTCCAGAATTGAGCATCCGGGTAAGAATCATGTCCGCCTTATCAAGGCCTTCTCCGAACTGAAATCCGTCTCCAGTCTGCCCCATCAGCTTGTTCTGGCAGGGAGTAAATGGAGCCGGGCAGAGGAAGTTTTTGAGGTGGCGGATCAGTCACCTTTCAAAAATGACATTCTTTTCACCGGTTTTGTGGCCGGTTCCGATTTACCTAGCCTTTACAAGGGCGCCGATCTGTTTGTTTTTCCATCACTGTTTGAGGGCTTTGGCATACCGATTTTAGAGGCGATGGCCTGCGGAACCCCCACTGTTTGCTCAAACCTGTCATCCATGCCCGAAGTCGCCGGTGACGCAGCTTTGTTGTTTGATCCGTACAGCGAAACAGAGATCTGCCAAGCCATGCTCGACATGATTTGCAAGCCGGGGTTGAGCAACGAAATGGCCCAAAAAGGTCTTGAGCGGAGCCAACATTATAGCTGGAAAAACACCGCGTTGAAAACCTTGGAGGTTATAGGTCGCGTTCGGGAGGCAAAGGATTGAGGAGGCGAAGACCTCACATCATAGGAATAGCCGGCGCCACCTGTTCAGGAAAGTCGCAATTGGCTCGCCGCCTTAAAGACCGACTGGATGACCGGAAACCGATCATAATTTCCACTGACTCCTATTATCGGGACCTGTCAGCAAGGACAAAAGAGGAAAGGGAAAAGCACAACTTCGACGTGCCAGACGCAATCGAATTCGAGTTACTTGCCGAGCAACTAAAAACGCTGGCAGAGGGGGAAGATATTAACAGGCCAATTTATAATTTCTCAACCCACACTCGTGAAACTGATTCCATTCTTGTAAGCCCCTCTGATCTGATAATAGTTGAAGGCCTTTTTGTTCTTCATTGGGAAGATTTGAGGGAGTTGATGGACACGAAGATTTTTGTGAACATATCGCATGACGCAGCCCTAAAAAGAAGACTGGAACGTGACATTGTGGAACGTGGCCGAAGCAGACAGTCAATAATGGATCAATACGAAACCACTGTAAGGCCAATGGCTGAAAGGTTCGTACTTCCTACAAGCTCTTTTGCTGACATCCTCATCAACGGTGAAGAACCGATGGACCAAATCGCTAACGATATTGTTGATAAAATCCAACTTCCAGACTTTTATCAATAATGCGGAAAATGTATTGTAATTATGATTCCGTCGATTCAGGATGAAAATACTATGAATTCAGAGGATCGAGAAAATAGGGACAGGGCAAAAGAGCTAGAATCCGTTTACAGGCGTTTTTCCAGATCGGGAATGTGGCGTCTTAAGGCTCGTAGACGCATAAAATCAGTTACCTGGTTTGTGGTTGTCGCTGTCGTATCAATCTCCAAACGTG
>CALDNG010000334.1 GCA_937915285.1 uncultured Desulfomonile sp.
AACAATATTCGTTCTTTTCCTTTAGGGATTGGACATGAGTCAGAAGCGCCTTCGCATTCGAAATCCCCTTCGGCAAACGGCAAGAATACATTGAAAGTAGAACCTTGGCCAGGAATGCTATAAACGGTAATAGTTCCTCCATGACTTGACACTATTCCGTGGATCACGGCCAGGCCCAACCCAGTTCCTTCGCCGATGCCTTTGGTGGTGAAATACGGCTCAAAAATACGATCTATGTTTTCAGGAGGAATTCCATACCCTGTATCGCTTACTGAAAGCTTCACGTACCTGCCGGGCTTTAGCGCTAGATGTCGCGAACTGTATGGCTCATCGAGTGTTATTTCGGCAAGCTCGACTGTCATTACCCCGGTGGTATCCTTCATGGCCTGGGCTGCATTTGAACACAGGTTCATAAGTACCTGATGCATCTGGGTGGGATCAGCCTCAACCTTGCCTGTTAATGATCCTATCTTTTGCCGTATCTCAATGGTGGATGGGATCGATCCCCTTAGAAACTTGAGACCCTCTTTCACAATGGGGGTGAGATCCAGCATAACTCTCTGAGGCTCAGTCTGGCGGCTGAATGTGAGGATTTGTTTAACCATGTCGGCAGCACGTTTGGCAGCCGACAGGACCTGTTCGAGGTCACGCAGAGACCTGCTACCAGGGGCCTGATCATCGATGGCCATCTCCGTATAGCCAATAATTGCAAAAAGGATGTTGTTAAAATCATGCGCAATGCCCCCGGCAAGTGTCCCGATGGCCTCCATCTTCTGGGCCTGGACTAACTGATTCTGGAGCAAGACCTCTCTCGTGACGTCCCTCTTGACTGCCACATAGTTGGCTATCTGGCCGCTGGAGTCCTTTAGCGGAGAGATTGTCGCATCTTCTTCAAAAAATGAGCCGTCCTTCTTCTTGTTGACAAAATGCCCACGCCAGATTTCTCCCTTTGAGATCGTGTTCCAGAGGTCAGCGTAAAAGCGATCAGGTTGTTTACCACTTTTGAGTATTCGGGGATTGGCGCCTATTGCCTCTTGTTCTGAATACCCACATATGTGTTCAAAAGCTGGATTTACGTACTTTATTGTTCCCGTCAGATCCGTGACTACTATGGACTCTGAAGCATGCTCTACAACCGCCGCAAGTAGTTCCAGCGATTCCGAAGCCTTCACTCGCTGCGTTATGTCGGTGTTGGTTCCACGATAACCCGCAAAGTTGCCTTTCTCATCAAAAACTGGCGTTCCACTTGTTTCAATTATGACCATTCTTCCGTCTTTGTGAATGTGATTGCTCACAAGCCCTTTGAATGTCTGTTTTTTCTCAAAGACCTCCAAAGGTGTGATCGCTGAAGTTTGCTGTTCACTGGGAGCGAGCAATTCCCAGAAAAGCCGTTGGTCGACTATTTCTTCTGGTAGATATCCAAGTATTTCAAGGACTGCGGAACTGCAATAGAGATACAAGCCATTCTGATCTACTTCCCAAATCCACTCACCGGCTATCTCAGTGACCTGGCTGAAACGTTCCTCGCTCCTTCTCAAGGAGTCCTCCGCCCTTTTCCAGTCCTCCACGTCTCTGGTTACGGTCAGAATATGTGGTTTTTCTCCAAGGCTTATCATGCGTGCGGAAACCAGACCGGTCCGTAGGGTACAGTCCTTGAGACGGAACTGGACCTGGAGATTGGTGACTTGTCCTTCTCTCTGAAGCGCCGAAAGCAGTCGGTACTTGTCATCGGGGTTGCTCCAGATGTTTATTTCTGACGATGATTTTCCGAGAACTTCTTCAGGCCGGTATCCTGTCAGCTCGCAAAAGCCGATATTGACATCCACGTAGAACCCTTCCCCGGATTCGTCCAGACGGCTGATTGTTACCGCATCGGGACTTGTCAGAAATGCAGTCCTGAAACGATCCTCGCTTTCACGTAGATCGTTTTCTATTTCCTTCAAGCCGGAAATGTCGATGATTGTGGCGGAGAGAAATCGTGGGGTCCCTGCATCATCCGGTATGGCAACGCCACTCATCACAGTTGGAAATACTGTACCGTCCTTACGTTTGTGCCACAACTCCCATGATTCAAATTCTCCATGGGTCATCAGGCGTTCTATAGAACGGCCAATTTTAGTCATCTGTTCAGGCGTATGAAAAATATGTAGATTCTGTCCCTCGCATTCTGAGATTGTAAAGCCGTGCATTCTAGCCCAGGAGTTGTTCAAATAAATCAGATTTCCTTTGAGGTCAGATATCGCATGACCATAACTGGAATTGTCCGCAATAGCTTTGAACTGCCTGAGTTCAGTTTCCCTTTGTATACTCTCGGTGACATCCTCAGAAATCCCGAGCAAGAACTGAGGGGCGCCATGTGAATCCAAAATGGGGATCTTCTTTGTCCGCAATATTCGTTTTCCACGATTCTTGGTATCAATTTGTTCTTCCGGAATCTCGACGAGTTTTTTATCCTTCAGGACTTGACGGTCTTTTGTAGTAAAGAATTCTGCCTGATCCCTGGGGAACAAGTCATGGTCGTTTTTACCGATCATGTCGTTGCTGGAAAAACCCAACAATTCCTCACCTGCTTTGTTAAATCGGACAAATCGTAGTTCTTCGGCATCCTTGACAAAAATCATGGCTGGTATGTTTTCCACGATCTGCTCAAGAAAAGCCTCACTTCGCTGCAAAGCCTCCCTCGAACGTTCCGCCAGCGCATGCGCATGTATGGTGGCTATACCTAGCCCAAGATCAGAAGCCAGCTCTTTGAGTAACTGGATATCATCCTGCTCAAAATCATTCGGATTGCTGGAATATAGAGTTAAGGCGCCGAAGATCTCCCCTTCCACGAATAAAGGCAGAGCCACTACTGACTTGTATCCAAGTTTTTCGGCTTCCGGGTTCCGGTGATGGTAATCTGGGGCGTCGAGATCTCTCAAAACGATCGGCGTCCCGGTACGGATAGCTTCACTAGTTGGTCCTTTCCCCGTTGGGCCGTCGCCGTAAGTAACACGCACTTGATCCAAATGTAGGTCGATTAATCCTTCTTGAGCCAAAACACTAACTGTTTTCTGCTCGTCCTTCTCGGCTTTCCCAACCCAGGCGAGAAGGTATCCTCCATCGTTCACAGCTATGCGGCAGACGTTTTGAACAAATTCAAGATCGTTCTTCGACTTAGTCAACTTCTCATTGCAAAGACCGATCATCCTCAGGGAACGATTAATTTTCTTCAGCGCCGTCTCGCTCTCTCTCAAGGCAGATGTCATTTCATTTGCAATAACAATGGCTTTATCTTTGGTTCGTTCCACTGACCTGACAAACAGGAAGGCCAAAAAGGATATTATGGACCCAAGAACCAGAATCGATAACGGTTCATAGGATTGGTAGTAAGGGTCTGATGATGCGGGTTTGGAGACAATTATTTTCCATTGATGCCCATACAGATCGAGGACTTTCTCCTCAGTAAATAGCGACTTGCTCACATGTGATGGCTTCTGCCCGTCCCCAATACTGTCATACATCAGGCCATTTTTGGAGGAAGCGGCTCCATCGAATATCTTTAACTCAACGTCTCGGAGTGAGTCTGCGAACAGGCCATTCACAAAGTCTCTTATTCTAAACGGGCAGCCGACGTATCCGAAATGCCTGGCCCCACTCTCAGGCACAGTGGAAATCATGTCGCCGGTTTTAAAAAGCGGCATGTACATCACAAAACCTGGCTGAACGTCTTCGTCTATTTCCTGAACAAGTTTTACCTTGCCAGAGATTTGAGTCTGTCCAGTGTCCCTCGCTCTCTCCATAGCCATACGTCGTGTAGGTTCGGAGAACATATCGAACCCTAAAGCCCACCTATTCCGATAGTCAAATGGTTCAATATATACGATCGACGTGTAGACTTCACGATCTCCAACAGGCCTTATGGCGTAGTCGGGGAATCCTTCTGCCCTCATTTCCTGAACATGTTTCTCTATTTCTGAGGGCTGCAGGACCTTCACAAAACCAATACCCTGAACTCCAGGATAATATTTTTCGACATCAAGGGTGTTGACATAATCCCGCCATTCTTGCCTTGTGACCCGTCCAGTGGCCACGAATAGGCCAGCTCCCCCTCGAAGTAGCGTTTCGTAGTCCTTCAATCTCTGAATGATTTGACTGGAAATCTCTGAGACACGGAATTCGAATCTTTCTAAAGCCTTAGACCGAAGAAACTCCTCTGAAACCCTCCAGCTATATACAGTCAACATCAGGATTACCACAAGAACAATGTAGGACAGGCTTTTTCTGATCCAGAAGCTGTGAGTAGGCTGAAGGTCCTTTTGGGTCATGTGGCTGCCTTTCAGTTTAAACGTACAGACACCCTTATTAGCATATCATTTGCCAATCATTAACGGAAAGTGATTTCTGATGACCATCAGTGGCAGATATTGTTTTTCAAATCGAACCTAGCGATTTTTTGTGGACTTTGACACTTTTATCGTGAAACTGTATACATATCAGCACGTTGACTTTTAACTGGGGCACTACTGTTACTTTTCCGGGATGGATTACGTCATCGGGTTCTGAATCTTTGAACTTTTTTTCCAGAGATCAGACAAAGCTTTTTCTGCTCTGAGGAGGTTCTCTAGCTTTTTATTGCTTGACTTAGTTTTTCTGTAAAGATAGTTTCAATTAAGCTAGGTTCTGAATACAGAACCATTGGCTAGAAAAAACTGCAACAGAATTCAGTTCATCTTTAAGTATAATTGTATATCAGCCCTACCAGGCTTGGGTTACCATAAGAAATCCCGGATGCGGAGATGAGAGGTTTAGCCAGTCAAAATGCCCTTGGGCGCCTATACTAGATCCAGGATGGAGGCGAGTCAGGGTAAGTGACTGAAATATCAATCATCTCGTCATTTAACCTTAAGCCGGCATAATTTAAAGTCCTCAAGGCCTCTTACTCTGGAGGTCAAATCACAAGATCAGGGGGAGGGTGAAATGCTCCTGCCAAAATTTCAGTATCATGAACCAAAAACCCTTGAAGAGGTTTTACGCCTGCTTTCTGAGCTTGGGGGTAATGCCAAACTGCTGGCGGGTGGAACTGACCTCCTGGTGAGGATGAAGCTCGGGGTAGACAGGCCATCGCATGTCATATCGCTTGAGAAGGTTCCCCGGCTAAATGAAATCACTCTCCGTGAAACGCATGGAGTTGGGATCGGTTCTGCTGTTACGGCTGCAGAGCTTGCGGAAAACGAATTAATCCGTGACAGATTTGTTCCATTGGCCATAGCCAGTAGCAGATTGGGGGCGCCGATGATTCGAAATCGGGCTACCATAGGCGGCAATCTGGTCAATGCCAGGCCTGCTGCCGATCTATCACCGGCCTGCATGGTTTTGTCGGCAAACCTGAAAATCAAGAGCCTGAACATGGAACGTCATGTCTCGGCCAACGATTTTTTCGTGGGGCCAGGACAGACAGTGCTTGAGGACAATGAACTGCTCGTGGGTGTGGAAATTGAGACGCCGCCGCCATGGACTGGAGGGTCCTACCTGAAACTTGGCGCATGAAAGGCGTTGGAAATCTCCATGGTCAATGTCGCCTGTCTGCTCACTCTCTCATCTTCTGACGGGCATATATCTGACGTCCGGCTAGCCTTGGGAGCGGTGGCTCCTACTCCTGTGCGGGCGTTGGCGGCAGAGGAATTCCTTTTGGGTCAGAAGCCTTCCGAGTCTTTATTTAAGGAGGCTGGGGCCATCGGTGTCGGCATGTGCAGCCCGATCACTGATCACAGGGGCACGATGGAATACAGATGCATGATGATTGAGTCACTTACCCATCGGGCTCTGCAGCAGGCTTATCAGAAAGCCGTGGAATGGAAGCCCTAGAACATGTCAGCCGTTCTGGCGTATTGGTCTTGGAATGCAAGAACTTG
>CALDNG010000335.1 GCA_937915285.1 uncultured Desulfomonile sp.
AAGGCATTAACTGTGAATACCAGGTTGTGCTGGACAGAATAGATGGAAAAGATATCATGCGTTTGCGAGTTGAAAGCTCACGCGGACAAGACATGTCTCAGACTGCTGACATAGCTCGGGCCGTCAGGGACACCGTCAGACGAAGGATACTGGTCACTCCGGAAGTGGAAATAGTGCCTTACGGTTCTCTTCCCAGAAGCGAACGAAAAACCCAACGGGTTATTGACAATCGTGACAATTAGCGGATAAAGCTGGACCAGTGTAGACATTATCATGTTGATTGTGTTATCATTTTGAATCACTCTTTCATTAGCGTGTTGAAATTTGACGTGTTTTACACGATAATCAAGACATAGTGACAATTACGAGAATCTCTCAGGAGGATCAATGGGTTCCAAAAAGAAAGAAAAGGGCGAAAAGAAAGAAAAGCCGCTAGAGGATTGGACTATAAAAGAACTGCGAGAAGAAGCCCTTAAGATACCCAACGTTCAGGGCGTTCATGGTATGAACAAGCAGGAAATAATAGAGGCCTTGAGAATAGAAAAGGGCTTGCCAACTCCCGAAACCAAGAAAACCGATTCTATCAGAGACTATAAGAAAAAAGCTAAGGCCCTGATGTCAAAACGCGATGAACAAAGATCCGCTGGAGCTTCAAGAAGTAGCTTAAATATTCTCAGACGAAAAATATCCAGATTAAAAAAGAAGACCAGAATAGGATGACAATCCGTCGACAATACAGAGCGACAAATCTTTTTCTGAACATTCTTTAGGGCGGCGCACGGCATATAAGGGGACTTCTGCCTCTAGACGGCCGATAAATCGAAATAAACCTTTTTCACGTGTGTCGTCCTTCCTGGAAATGCCCCTCCCTGTAGTCCTTTCAGAAAGCTGCGATGGCAAAAGTCAGGCCCAATTACGCACATTCCAAACTATCCGGTCAAAAAAAGTTTTTCGTATCGGTGACAATCGGCCTGATTGCCTTGATATGCCTTTTTGCAGGTTTTGCCGCGGGTCTGAGATTCGTCATTCAGCGGCCTGATTTCAAGAAATACCTTGCTTCCAAACTGCGTAATCCTCTAGCTTCCACAGCTTCGATAGAGAATCTGAGCTTCAGATGGACTTCTCTTACTTCAGCCTTGGTGGAATCCCACGGAATAACCATTGGACGAGCAGCAACCGACCCGCTGGAGATATCTGTCTCAAAACTCGAGATGTCTCTAGATCTCAGAGGAATAATTTCAGGGAACCTGGAAATTGATTCCATTGTTATCAGCAACCCAAGAATTATTGTTGATTCCAATTCTCTTAAATCCGCATTCGAAGAAACCTCAACAAAAAACCAGTTACGACCATTGTTTAACCCTGCAGTGAAATATCTCAGAATAACGGATGGGACAATTCTGAATGTTAGGAAAACCACTTCTCAAACCATCACGGAGACACTGTTTTCAAAGATCGAATGTAGCGCTGGAAATCTCAGTCTCAATGGGGTGGAGCGGTTTGAAGCTCATGCAATTTCACACGAGGGCAATAAGAAGGGGAGATTGGAACTCTCGGGAAACGTAGAAAAGTTGGGAGACTCTGAAGAACATTTGCAAAAAAAGTCTTTTGTGAAGTTCAGGCTCCTCGATTACCCCATATATCCGGTTTCCCGCCTGATAACGGGTTTCTACCCAAATTTTCCTATCTTGAGAGGCGTCGCAAACGCAAACTTTCAGCTGAGCGGAGCTTGGGAACTGTGGAAGGCTTTAGGTACCCTGGAACTGACCAACTTCGCGCCTGTCATCAAGAAACCCGGTGCCCGGAGGGTTACAGACCGGATTTCAGTCCGGATTGAGGGTTACAGAGATGCAGACCGAATCTTGCTTTCTCTACCTTCTTTTAACGCGCCGGGTGTTGACGCTTCGATCGAAGCAAATCTCATAAATCTCGGGACCGAGAACGCGCTAGCCACTGTAAACGTTAGAAAAGCAGACATAAATCTGGACGAAGCGATAAAGGTGGCGCCATTAAAACTCTTACCTGGAAACGATCAGGATCAAATAATCAATGCCAGAATAAAAGGAAAAATCAAGATTCTTTCGGCTTCCTGGACTCATTCACTGAGCGTGTCCAAAAAGCCCAGACGATTTTGGACAGATCTCGTCGTCGATGCTACTTTGAGTAATGTCACAGCGTTCATTCCCGGTTTTGAATTACCCATCGAGAATTCGAGCGGCTCATTTCGCATCAATTCCAATGAAGCGCTGTTTAAAGGAATAAATGTTACCATTGGAAGCTCTCCGATCGTCATGAATGGTTGGCTTAGCAACCTTTCCTCAAAACCCAAAATGGATCTGTTCGTGTCAACTAAAGCCCAAGCTTCCGACTTGCTACAGATTGTTTCGAGCAAGGCCTGGAGTGGCAGGTTAGATCCGTATGTCAAATGGATACAGGATCCCACGGGGTTAGTCTCTGTAACAATGGACCTCAAAGGTGATTTGGAAAAACCTTCGATGAAAGGCCAGATAGACCTGGATGATTTCAGTTTTAGAACTGACAGTATCGGCCAGCCGTTTCGTAAG
>CALDNG010000336.1 GCA_937915285.1 uncultured Desulfomonile sp.
TTTCGACCTGATCATAACAGACATGAGTATGCCTAGAATGAACGGGGCAGAACTCGCCCAGGCCATCTGGAGAACTCGAAATGACATGCCCATAATAATGCTCAGTGGATTTGCCGATCTGATGGATAAGGAGAGAGCGCTGGCACTGGGATTGAGGGATTTCCTTCTGAAACCCCTACGAAGATCCGTCCTGGCGGATGCTGTTTCTTCAGTCCTCAAAACAAAAGGAGATGAATCAAATTAAAGAATTGATGGCGAGAGTTCCTAGATCAGATTGATTACGATTTCTCTTGTTAAGGGATCTGACTTCAGATATTATCAATCCAATGGCAGCGTTTTCAGCTCTACCCTTTTATTTGAATTAATTCCAGTTCGTTTTATTAAATTGTGTAGGGTAGCGCCCAGGTGTCATTGGAGGTCCGATGATGGTTTCCTCGAAGCGCCTGCTGCTCTAAACCGGATTGAAAAGCATTAAACATGCTTAATCCGCCTTGAAAAAACAGTATCGAACAATTTGACCCCAACAAAAATTGCTGGCGGTATTACAAGCAGGTTGCCAGTTGGAACACCCGTAGATTCAGGCTCTGATTGGCAGGCGACATCAGCAAATGAACAGAGAGGCTTGGGTTTTGGGCCTGACTGAATTGTTAAAACTGATCCCAGACACCATCTTCGAAATCAGGCCTGACGGGACCCTCGTAAACCTGATCCATACAGGCTTTTCCAATCTGATATCAGAAGAAAAAAAGCGTGTTGTGAACAGGGTAACCGATTTTATACCCGAAGACTATTACCCACACTTTCAAAAGCTTTGCAGGCAGGCCCTTTCATCGGGTGAGTCGACTTGCATGGAATTCAGGGTTGGTAAAACTAATGAATTTCAGCAATTGTTCGAAGCACGTCTGTTAACTGCGCCTCAGGGAACAATCCTTTGCATATGCAGGAACATTACGGAGAGGAAACCCGGCCAGGAAATGAATGTCAAGGGGAATTTGTTCCGGGACAGGGTTGATCAGGAGAGTTGCGTCGAATCTGGTGTGTCCCATGAATATGTGTCCCGGGATGTTATAGGGATTCCAAACGGGCAAGCAGCTTCTAAAGGTTCACTTTGCAAGTATCGTTTATGGGTTGATTCTGCCCCGGTAGGAATTCTCGAAACCAGAAACGGCAAAATAATCTATGCTAATCGTTCTTTAAGCGAGGCGCTAGACTACCAGGACCTAGCTGATTTGAGGGACATGGAATTGATGAGCTTTGTCTCGGAACCGAGTTTGGAACTGGCCCGGAGTATTTTCAGTGAGGAGCGAAAATCCTCTCTCGGAGATGATTATTACGACCTGGAGTTAGTGGGCAGAAACGGGACAAAACGCAGCGTGTGTATTTGGCCAAGGGAAATTGATGAGTCCGGCGAAAAATCGACATTGTGTTTCATGATAGACCGAACTCAGGAAAAGTTGCTTGGAGAAAACCTGATTCACTCCCAGAAACTGGAAGCCATCGGTACATTGGCCGGTGGAATCGCCCATGATTTTAACAACGTCCTAACCTCTATAATGGGCTACACCCAACTTGCCTTCGACAAGGTTCCAAAAGGCTCTTCCCTCAGCTCGTACCTGAAACATGTGATGGACGCCTCCGACCGGGCGAGTGAGTTAGTAAATCATATCCTTTCCTTTAGCCGTGAAACGGCTAGAGAGAAGCAGCCCCTACTAATAGGCCCCATACTTAAAGAATCATTAAGGTTCTTGAGAGCGTCCGTCCCCATGACTATCGAATTCAGGCAAGATATTGCCCCTAATCTGAATCCGATATGCGGTGTGACGACTCAAATTCACCAGGTTATAATGAATCTATGCACTAACGCCGCACATTCAATGAAAAATAAAGGCGGCCGCCTCAGCGTTTCGCTAAATGAGGTCAGTCTGAGTAGGGAAGATATATCTTCAAATGAAACTATAGCTCCAGGAAATTTTCTGAAGCTGACAGTCAGCGACACCGGTCATGGAATTTCTCCGGAGCTGAGCGAAAAAATTTTCGACCCGTATTTCACGACAAAGAAGAGCGGTGAGGGTAGTGGGCTTGGTCTTTCAATAGTCAGGAATATCGTCAAGGATCATGATGGGATTATCAAGGTAAGAAGTCAGGAAAACGTAGGAAGCACATTCGAGGTGTACTTGCCGGTTTGCGCAGACAGAACTGATCATCAGGATGAGCAGGAAGCCATAATTCCTTCTGGTCACGGCCGAATAATGGTAGTGGACGATGAGCCTGACATTGTGACCATGTTGCCCCAAATGCTGAGAAACCTCGGATATGATTCTATCGCCAAAAGGAGCCCGTTGGAAGCCCTGGAAACATTTTCCATGAATCCATTCGATTTTGACCTTGTGATTACGGATATGACCATGCCCCAAATGACCGGGCTTCAGTTGTGTTTGGCCCTGAAAAAAATCAGGTCAGACATTCCCGTGATACTAATGACAGGTTTTTCAGACCTTCTTGACGAGAAAAAGGCCCACGAGTTCGGTGTGAATGAGCTTATTTACAAGCCTGTGAGAAAGACAGTCCTATCCCACATCATATATGACACATTAGACCGCAAATAGATCTAAGCGAATCGTCCAGTTGCCCAAAGATCATCTCATGCGGACTTACTTGTTGCGCAATTCCTGAAATTCCGGTCCAGTGAAGCTAGTAACATTCCTATCTTGACGGGCTTACGTAAAACGTCATCTACCCCGGCCTTCATGAATTCGGGTGTCAACTTTTGTTCCCAACCTGTCACGATTATTGAAACGGGCTTCATGATGCCTCTGTACTCGGCTATGGCCTTAATCCGCCGGCACAATTCCACTCCGTTAATATCGGGCATACCTAAGTCGCATATAATTGCATCTGCGGGATTTTTTCGGAATATTTCAATGGCGTCTGTTCCGGAAGTGGCCGTTTCGATTATGTAGCCTTCCTTGCTCAGAGCAGCCCCAAGCATGTTTGTTACAACCTTGGCGTCATCCACAACCAGCATTCTCATTCCTTTTGCAAGGGCATTACAGGGACCGGTTGTTTCAGGGGCTTCTGTTTTAGCGGAGATTGGAATCCGGACTCGGAAGGAAGACCCACGTCCCAGTTCGCTGTCTACGTCGATCTTGCCCCCATGATCACCGATAACTTTCAAGGCCGTTGCCAAAGCCAGCCCAGATCCCGCCGAAACCTTGGTAGTAAAAAAGGGCGTAAATATCCTATTGAGATCCGAAGGGCCGATGCCCACACCGGAGTCCCTTACCATGATGACCCCTTCGTCCCCTTGGCGGTCCACAGTTATTTCTATTACACCGTGTTCCTTTATGGCCTCAGATGCGTTTCTTATGAGTGAAATGACCACATCCACTAGCTGGTTAAAACGTCCCTTGACATAGACATCAGGTTTGCAGTTTACCTTCATCTCGATCTGCACACCCTCTTTGACAGCGCCGTCCTCCCAGAACGGTCTAGACACCTCTACCGACTCCTTAACCAGATCACCAAGTTCGACCATTCTAAAACCGGAATTCTGGTTATCTGAACGGGCTGAAGCGAAATGGAGCAATTTTCTGACCGTCTCAGCTCCCCTGTCACAACTTTCGAGTATTATTTCAAGGGATTCCTTGGACTTTTCCATGTCGCCGTCTTCCATGTCGCTGATACTGTTTTCTATTCCACTTATGACGATTTGCAGCAGGTTATTGAAATTGTGGGCTATGCCTCCAGCCAGGTCTGCCACGGCCCTGTGACGGTCGGATTGTCGAACCAGATCAATGGCCCGCTTGGCCTCCGTAACATCCCTGTTCGAGGCTCTCCTTCCAAGATAAGTTCCATCATCGCCCTTGACAGCCTGACATGAGTGATTCACCCATCTGACAGAGCCGTCCTTGTGGACAATGCGAAAATCGAAGGTACTGGCGTCCAGTTGTTCTCTGGAAAGAACACTCTCAAGATGCTCTTCAACAAGCGGCCTGTCATCTTCGTGAACTATTTCGAGGAATAATTTAGGGTTGTCAAGAAACTCGGCTGCCGGATACCCGGTGATACGCTCGCAGGACGGAGATACGTAAACAAATTTGCCATTCGGATCAATCCAGAATTCCCAGTCGTATGCAAAATCCGCCACAATTCGGTAGCATTCTTCACTCCTCCTTAGGGCCTGTTCAAGATTTTCTCTCTGAAGTATTTCCTTTTGAAGCCTTTCTCTCTCGAGACCCAGCTCACGGAAAAGCAAATCGTATGGCTGGCGAAAGCCGGTTTCTATAAGCGCCTTGTAGATGAGATAGAAAGACAGTAATTTGAAATAATGACCTAGCAAGTTGGAGAAGCCGTAAACCGATATGTAGAGCGTAAAAGTCAACTCAGTGACTATTGTAGTTCCTATGGCCCCTACCAACAGCCAGAAAACACGGTTTTCAAAATGGCTCCTTGCTCGTACCAGAGCCAGCATTGCAGCCAGCAAAAGACCGCAAATAATATATTCACTGATAATTTTAAATTGAGTTAGTCCCTGCCCCTCGATGAAGCACGCGGGAAAAGAGTCAAAATAGAAAATTGACAGTAAAATAGCGGCGCTGGCGAACGAATAGCAAATAATTTGAACTGAAAGATTGGGACGTCTCTCAAAGAACAAGCTGGCAAGGAGCAAGGAAACGCCTTCAATGTAGCGGGCTGCAATCCACAACTGCGTCGGTAGATCGGCGTCATAACCTTGAAAAATTCCTAGCCCTTTGTAGGCGAGAGTATGCAGTAGGTCGAAGATTCCTACAAACAGATAGGCGACACCGAGGAACAGCAAGTATCCGTTGCTTATGTAGTTTCTGGAATTCCAGGTTATGAAAAATATACATAGAGTTACCGCGATTACGAATACTTCAACCACAGTATGGAACAAAAGATAACTGTACAGGCTGAGACCATAGAGGGTGGTCACAAGAACTACTGCTCCAGTCACGCTCCAAGCCCCTAGCGACAGATTCGACAATAGATTCGGGGAATGTCCTTCCCTCATGTCAACCCGGTCTCCCATCGACTGACCTATAAAAAACAGATCATGATAATAGTACTATTAATAAAAGCATCCATCAATCGTTTGAACATGGCTGAGCCTGAGTCTGAGCTTATTATACTTACGAAAGTGTTTTCAAGACTTTTTAATCCTGCTAATTAGCTCAGTTGTCGAAACTCCTGGTAATAGCTTGACTAATTCGACCCTTCCTCCGCGTTCCAGGACTATCTTCTCTCCAACTACAGTCTTTCCTTTCCAGTCCTCCCCCTTTACCAGGACATCAGGCCTGATTTCCTTGATCAGTTCCAAGGGAGTATCCTGATCAAATGCTATGACATAATCGACAAAATTGAGTGCGCTCAAAATTGCCAATCGTTCCCCTTCAGGGACTATGGGCCTTTGTGGACCTTTTATGCGTTTGACTGACTTGTCCGAATTGACACCTACAACCAAAACATCCCCGAATGAGGAGGCCTTTCTTAGCAATTCCAGATGACCGGCGTGAAACAGATCGTAGCACCCATTAGTAAACACAATTGTGTGACCCTGTATTCTGTGGTGTCTTAGGGCGCGTTCAGCGTCTGACATGTTGATTATTTTTCTGCTTTCACGTTCCAGTTTGAGCGAGTCGATCATTT
>CALDNG010000337.1 GCA_937915285.1 uncultured Desulfomonile sp.
AAGGATTTTTTTGTCTTCAATGAAGTCTCCCAAATGCGAATCTTCCTCTTCGCCAATAGGTGTCTCGAGACTTATAGGCTCCTTGGCAATCTTTAGAACCTTTCGCACCTTCTCCAAAGGGAATTCCATTTTTTCGGCTATTTCCTCCGGGGTGGGTTCTCGTCCATATTCCTGAACGAGGTATCTTGAGGTCCTGATGAGTTTGTTTATTGTTTCAATCATGTGTACGGGAATACGGATTGTCCTGGCCTGGTCGGCAATGGCCCTCGTGATGGCCTGACGAATCCACCAGGTAGCGTAAGTGCTGAATTTGTATCCCCTTTGATACTCGAATTTGTCCACAGCCTTCATGAGGCCTATGTTCCCTTCCTGAATCAGGTCCAGGAACTGAAGACCGCGGTTTGTGTATTTCTTTGCTATACTCACAACCAGTCTAAGGTTGGCCTGAACAAGCTCACTCTTTGCATTCTTTGCCAGGCGCTCACCTTCCTTGCATGAGGCTAGAGCCTCCCTAAGGTTCCGCTCGTCCATTCCGGCTTCAAGTTGGAGCTTGTTAATTTTTCTAAGTCCGGTTTCAAGCTTGTAGTCCAGTTCCAGTATTTTCTGGGGCGACAAGTTGGTGTATTTCTTGAGAGTCTTCTTATCTTCAAGTTGGGTTTTGAGGAACGCAAGATGTTCTCTGGCCTTGTCCAATGGCATCTTGAGTTCATACTCAACCGATTTTAGTTCCTCTCTTGCGGCGCTGAGTTTTCTAACCAGGAACTTGAGCTTTCCTGCAATATGGTCGATCATGTTGCTGTTGAGGTTTATGTTTCTAAGGCATTGAACAACTTCAGCCTTACTCGACTCAAGTTCAAGATCCAGTTGCTCAACCTCCTCTAATGGAGTGTTCGGCGGGAGGTTCTTTCTTGTATGGACCAACGCCTGGAATTTTGCCTCTCTATCTTTGAGATCCTGTATCAGTGACAGGATTTTGTCTACGATGGGAGAATCATCTCCATCCGGCATTTCTTCGTCTTCAAAACCACGTATGACTTCCTTGACACGAATGCTACCCTTTCGGAGTTTGTCACCCAGTGCCAGGACTTCCTTAATGGTTACCGGACATCCAATAATAACCGTAAAAACCTGCTGCTCACCGTGTTCAATCCTTTTGGCGATTTCTACTTCTCCCTCCCTGGTAAGGAGAGAGACCCCGCCCATTTCATGCAAATACATTTTTACCGGATCGTTGCCCCGAACAAGAGTATCTGCCTCGGCCTTGATCTCGTCTTCTTCATCTTCTTCATCATGTTTATCAATTTCCAGTTCTCTGGTCTTGCCGTCAGTGACAGGCATCTTCTTAGCAAAATCAACAAGTTCACAATTAAATTCCGTCACTATCTTAAGGAGCAGGGCGTCAATCTGTGACTCATCCATTATATGGGACGGCAAATGTTTATGTATCTCGTCGTATGTTAGTACCTTTTTAGTTCTAGCGAGATCAAAGAGTTCTTTGAGTTCCGGTTTGAGTTTAGAATCTGGCATAAAACGCTAACTCCTTTCGCCGGACTTTGGGGCAATCCTAATATCAGCAAGTAAAGGGCTTCAAGATAACCGGCGTTCAATGAATGTCGTATGAATGTCGGAGCTTATAAATGCTCCGTTCGCTTTTCTACTCGTCAAGCGCCTGAAAAAGCGCACTGTTCTCATGACAGACATTGCCTGAAAGAACAGCTCCAGTTTGAGGCAAACATCTGTTTCAGTGTTTCAGACGTCTACCAAGTGTTAAAAGTTCTTGGGCGAGATCACCATATTCTTCAGTTGATGGATCACATCTCCTCATGCGATCAATTATTTCGACTTTTCTTTTCTCCAGTTTTTTCTGTCGTATTGCATCCAAAGACTGATCCATGACCAGTTCACCGTCGTGCTCGGGTCTGAGATCATCCTCCTCCGGTCTAGGCTGAAGCCAGGACGCTATTAGTGAGGTGTATTCATGATCTTCGAGGGAGGTCATGAACACCTGATAGTCGAAATAACCATGAGTCCTTTTAAAATCTATGATCATATTTCCAATTTCAGACAAACTAGGATGCTCAATATCCTTCATGATTCCGGATTCCAGGACCCTCTCTATAAAACCCTCTCTCACAAGCATACCCCGGACCACATTCCTTTCATGGGCCGGGAATTCAAACAGTGACAATCCAGGTTTTGATTTCTCAGTGGGTTTTACTGCCGATGTTGAGTTATGACTTGCCTCCAGAAGTTTTCTGATCCTGTCTTCCTTAACTTTTATCCTTGAAGACATCCTTTCGATAAGGTAATCCCGCTCAGTTGAATCCGCAATCCTTCTCAGCAAATCAATGCATTCGTTAACACCCTGATTTCGGCCTTGCATGGTCTTGAAATCGTATTGGGAACTTAGTCTGTCCAGAAAAAAATCTATCATTGACTGAGCTTCATCCATTACTCTCCTGAATGCGTCAACGCCTATTCGTCGTATGGCCTCATCCGGATCCTTGTCCTGAGTCAGGACAACACAATCAGCGTCAATCCCTTCTGAGACAAACATGGGCACAGATCGCTTCAATGCCCTGATTCCAGCCTCATCTCCATCAAAAACTATCGTGATCCTATCTGCAAAACGTTTAAGCAATTTTATCTGAGCTGTCCCCAAGGCGGTTCCCAGGGGAGCCACTGCATTTTCAATCCCGTTGACCCTCAAAGCAAGTTGGTCGAAATACCCTTCGACAAGTATCGCTCGACCCGTCTTTTTCATGGCCTCGCGTGCAGAATCAAGGCCGAACAGGGTGTATTTCTTTTTGAATAATGAAGACTCAGGTGAATTTAGATACTTAGGATCACCCTCACCATAAATTCTTCCTCCAAAAGCGATAAGACGTGAATTGAGATCACGGATCGGTATCATAATCCTGGATCGGAAGTAGTCATAATAACCCCCACCCGATCGCTGCTTTATCAGTCCAGCGCTTACGGCGTCGTTCAAAGAGACTCCGGCCCCAGAAAGCCTTTTGTAGATGCTATCCCAGGCGTCAACCGCAAATCCAAGCCCGAGCTGTTCTATCCATGCCTCCGATAAGCCCCTTCCAAGCAAATAATCTCTGGCCGGATGGAAATTGCCAAGATTCAATCTAAAGGCCTCTTGAGCAATTTCAAGGGCCCTTAAAATTTTATCCCGGTCATCATCCCGTCCAGCTTTTCGCGATTCCAGAACAAGTTTTATGCCGCAACGTTCCGCAAGGATTTTCACTGCCTCCACAAAACTGACGTTCTCGATCTTCATCACGAAGTTGAAAACACTTCCGCCCGTGGCGCATCCAAAACAATGGAAGATGTTCTTGGATGGAGACACGTAAAAAGAAGGATCCTTGTCCCCATGGAAAGGACAAACTCCTCTAAAATCCTTTCCCGCCTTCTTTAAATCCACGTAATTCGAGATGACTTTTACTATGTCCGCAGCCGACGCTATTTCAGCAATCTTGGATTCGGGAATTCGCATGCGCTCACTCAGGTATCAAATCTATGATAGTAACGCCGGCGCCCCCTTCCTGAGACGTTCCGGAATGAAATGCCTTGATACAGGATTGTTTAGCGAGATACTCGGATACGGCTGTCTTGAATCGCCCAGTCCCCTTTCCATGAATAATTCTCATGGAACCCAGTCCGCCTAGCATGGCGTCATCTATGGCTTTTTCGATTACAGGAAGCGCCTCTTCAGCGCGCATACCTATTACGTTCACCTCCCATTTGGGACTGGCAAGTGGAATTTCTACCCCAAGAACACTTTTTTTTGAAGTGTTTTTTTCGGCTGTTGCTTTTTGTATCAGTTCGACATCTTCAGGATCGGCCCGGAAAGTGAGTTTACCGACTGCGATTTCGAGCTTGCCCCTCTCTGGGGCTGTCTTTATTCTGCCTTCGCGTCGCAAGGATTTAATTCTTACCAGGTCCCCCCTTTCATAGACCTTGCTGCTAATTTCCAGAGGGGCATTTAATCGCTCTGAGATGTCCTGTTTGATAAAATAAACGGCGTCTTTTATCTCTCGTGGGGATTTTAAGGTTCCTGCTTTCAGAGACTTCTGAAGATCTGAGAGTTGTTTCTCAGCGCTTCGGACCACCTCCCTGGCTTCACGGACATATTCCTGAGTTATGGAATCCCGGGTGGCGCTCAATTCATGGAGTTGTGAGTCCAGCTGATCTTTTTTACGCGTGAGTTCGACATTTAAATTGTGGGCTTCGTCCAGTTTAACCTTTAACTCGGCCAGAAGCCGCGAACTGCCACCGGCCGATTTGTCAGCATAGACCCTTGCAGCAGTTAACACTCGCTCAGGGAGACCAATCCTTTCCGCTGTAGAAATTGCATGGCTTTCACCCGGCAAATCGTACAACAAACGGTAGGTCGGTTTTAGGGTCTCGGGATGGAATTCGGCGCTTACATTTTTTAGCTCTGGTTTAGCCAACGCATACGATTTTAGCTGAGTCAAATGAGTGGTGACCACCACTCTGGCCCCGATCCGAATCAACTCGTCGACAATTGCCATTGCAAGGGCTGCGCCCTCCTCTGGATCTGTCGCCCCACCTAACTCGTCCAACAGCACAAGGTTACCTTTTTCGACGGATTCAAATATGCCCTTTATCCTGGACATGTGTCCTGAAAAGGATGACACTCGTCCCCTTATGTTCTGGTCATCACCTATGTCTGCCATGATTCTTGAGAAGGGGTTGACCTTGGAACCCTCTCTGGCAGGTATCATCATTGAGCATCGCGTCATTAGCGGAAACAGTCCGGCCATCTTGAGGGCAACGGTCTTACCGCCCATGTTGGCCCCGCTAATTATAGTAGCCTTAGTCTCTTCATCCTGAATTATGTCCATCGGGACGGTGTCTGCCTCAGAAACTGATAATAGGAGGGGATGCCTAGCCTGAAGCAGTCTGAATCCATCTGATACGAGTTCAGGTAGTACAGATTTAGTGGCTAGCGCATACAAGGCTCGTGCCTGGAATGAGTCAAGTCGAACAAGTATGTCATAATTCTCCTTGAGTTCATCCAATTCGGAACGAACTTCCTGGGTCAATCTCTGAAAAATCTTTCTTATCTCGTCCCGATATTCATCGGCGAGAGCTGCAACCCGGTTGTTGAGGTCAACCACCCCCAAGGGTTCCACATAAACGGAAGCTCCACTTCTTGAACTGTCATGAACAATTCCGTCCAGAAGGGCCTTGAACTCCGGCCTCAGCAATATGACGTACCTGTCGTTACGTAAGGTAACGTAGTCTTCCTGAATTACACGCGACAGGTCACGGTCGTTAACTGTCTGCTCCAGACGTTTGATTATCCTGTTACGGACTGATCGAGTTTCATCATTGATCCGGATGAGTTCGGGACTTGCGTTGGGTTTGATGTTTCCGGTTTCATCAAATACCCTGTTGATGGTCGATTTAAGCTTTCCGAGGTCGAACAGGGCAGCGCCAGGAGACTTTAGCCTGAATAAACGATCATCAAGACGTGACAGACGCCTTTTGACAGATTCGCAGACGTCTGCAAAGTCCTTTATTGCCAAAAGTTCCTCAACCTCAAGAACTGTAGTAGGCAAATCAAGACTTTGGAACAAACCGAAGAAATCGATTAGACCTAGAAATCCGAGGGAGTCTTCAAGCCGTACAAATTCCACGAACTGGACCACCATATCCAGTTCGGATTCAATTTGATGCAAATCAACTTTGGGAATAGTGTTTAAGATGCACTCCTTGGCTGGCAAAGTCTGTGCATGCCTGGCCAGTTCCTCTAGAACACCAGGCAATTCCAAAGACTCATAGGTGGCCTCCAGAATGTCATCCAAAGAATAAACGGTTTCAAGTCGGTCTTTCAATTAAGCGTCATCTCCCCTTAAACAGCCCACAATGCAAATGGCTTTCGAATAAACAAGATGGAAATTCTTCAACCAGTTAGGTAACGATAGGGATCACGATCAACAGCCCCGCTGATTTGGAGAATTAAATCCTCACCGGTATGCCTTGGGAATCGAGAAACCGTTTTAAATCGCGTATGGGGATTTCCCTGTAATGAAATATGGAGGCCGCCAGGACCGCGTCTGCGTTTGCCAGGGTGATGGCGTCCCGTAAATGCTCCCTTGTTCCTGCTCCCCCTGACGCTATTACGGGAATGCCAACCGCGTCAGTGACCGCCTTCGTCATGGGGATGTCATAACCATCCTTGGTACCGTCAGCGTCCATGCTCGTGAGCAGAATTTCGCCAGCTCCCATCCGTTCAACACGTTCAGCCCATTCCAGGCAATCGATTCCCGTCATTGTGCGACCGCCGTGAATGGATATTTCGAAACCGGATGAAGTAGCGCCAGTCTTTTTGGCATCGATGGCTACTACAATGCATTGAGATCCGAACATTAGAGA
>CALDNG010000338.1 GCA_937915285.1 uncultured Desulfomonile sp.
TCACTTCCAACACATATTGGGACTGGATGATTGATCATGCTTTCGTGCTTATTCCTGCCCAGAAGGTCGTGGGGGACTTCCTGATGACATTCAGGGAGTTTCCGCCTCGTCAGAAGGCAGCCAGTTTCACGGTAGATCAGATTCTGGAGAAGCTACTGGTAGGTTATTCGGACTGACCTGTGAATCATCATGAACTGTCGAGGGTGCATGCGACAATCCGGATGTAGACCCGCTTTAACCGGATCATGCCTCAAAAGCGTATCCTGATCTACGGGCCAGGATACGCTAGGCTATTCCAGTGGATGGTCACTACAACCGATTGTCCCGTAGGCCGCCCACCATTGGTTACACTCTTTTCCTTAAACCGGCAAAACCAGTGTTTGTAAAGGCTGTTGTTTTAACCTAAATCCACCACATAGAGGGGTGAGCAATGCAGTGCCCGAACTGCAAATTGGACAACCCAACGGATTCGAATTTCTGTGCTGACTGTGGCAGTAATCTTCCGGATTCATCGCCGACTGACGAACCCCTTTCGGAACACACCACAGTAGATATTACCGGAGGGTCACAACAGAAAAAGGCCGCTCCGCTATCTGCGAGTCTCTCAGTTCAAGAACCGGATGGTTTATATAGACAGATTACTTCCGAGATGGTGGGAAGAAAGAATGAACTCAGTTTGCTTGAGTTTCAGATCATCAAGGCCATAAAGGGCGAAGGATCGGTGGTTAATGTTATAGGCGAGGCCGGCATAGGAAAGTCCCGTCTAATTGCTGAGACAAAAAAACTTGAAGTGATGAAGAAGGTCACAGTTTTTGAAAGTCGGGCTTCATCCATTGGAAGAAACCTCAGCTTTCACCCTATCATAGATATTTTCAGAAACTGGGCAAAGATATCCGACAACGACTCTGACATCACTAAATCGGAAAAACTGCAAAATGCAATTAAATCAATAAATCCGGATATCACGGATGAAGTCTTCCCGTTCGTTGCCGTACTCATGGGACTAAAGCTGAGTGGAAAACATGCTGAAAGGGTGCAAGGTATAGAGGGAGAAGCCCTGGAAAAGCTTATTTTCAAGAACGTCAAGGAGTTGCTTTTTCATGGGCTTGAATTGAGGCCGACTGTAATCATAATGGAGGACATCCATTGGGCAGACGCCAGCTCCATGGCTCTCCTGGCTTATCTCTATTCTGTTGCCGAGAAACACGGAATCGTGTTCATCAATGTATTTCGCCCCAGATATATCCATACCGATTACGCCAATGTAAAGCAGGTAGGATCCAAACTGAAAGTGCCTCGGCTGGAAATAGAAATTCAGCCTCTGGATTCTGGTGAGAGTGAGGCCCTTATCGACAACATGCTCATGTCAAACCGGGTTCCCCAGGCTATTAAGCACAAAATCATCGACCGGGCAGCTGGAAGTCCCTTTTTCATCGAAGAACTCGTACATTCTCTTGTCGACGAGGGGGCAGTTATAAGAAGAGACAGCGGATTTGAGGTCACCGATCAGATCAATAGTGTCTTCATTCCACCGACTGTGAACGATGTATTAATGGCCAGGATAGCCCGCTTGGATCAGGAAACAGGAGACCTGCTGAAGATTGCTTCAGTCCTGGGAAAGAGCTTTTCCGGCAGAGTGCTCCGGAATGTTGCAGACTCGGTTGGAAACATTGAAGGCAGGTTGGCTCATCTCCAATCTGTGCAATTGATCCAGGTTCGCATCAAGATGGGAGAACCGGAATATCTCTTCAAACACGCTCTAATTCAGGAAGCTGCATACGAGTCAATGCCCGTTGCGAAAAGAAAACAGGTCCATTTACGGGTGGCCGAATCCATGGAACAGACGCTTGGCGATAGCGCTCAAGAATTCTACGGCCTCCTGGCTTATCACTACGGAAAAGCCGAGAGCATGGATAAGACCGAGGAATTCCTGATCAAAGCAGGAGAGGAATCCTTGAAATCCTCTGCGTCCAATGAAGCTCTAAGCTATTACCATGAAGCGCTCAACCTTTATCTATTGCACAAGGGAGAAAATGCTGATCCTCAAAAGATAGCAATCCTGGAAAAAAACATAGGCCAGGCTTTTTTCAATCGTGGGCTCTATGTGGATGCAGTAGCGCATTTTGACAAAGCTCTTAACTACTATTGGGGTGATTTACCCAACACCTCGGTATCAACAGCTGCCAAGCTCTTGTCGAGTCTTCTGAAGTTCATGAGCGCATTATATTATCCATCCTACTGGTTTAAGGACCAGCCAACGCCAAAGGATGTTGAGACCGTAGAACTTTACTATAAGAAGGCGCAGGCCTTGGCTCTGATTGACCCAAAGCGTTTTTTCATCGAATTCATTTTTTTCCATGCCACGGCTGTGAGATTCGATCTCACAAAGTTCAAATTTGGCATGGGACTCTTCGTCAGTTCAAGCGCATTGTTCGCTTTCACCGGTCTGTCTTTCAAAATTGCCAGGAAAGTCCTGGACTATGGGGCTCCCAGGCTTGACAGCAACAACGCCAAACAGATCATCACCTACAATCTTCTGGATACCCAGCATCTGTTTCTGAAGGGTGAATGGAACAAAATTTCCGAATATGATCAGGATTTGGTTAACAAAATGCTCAGAATCGGGGAGGTCTGGGATGCTGCTCAGCATTATTACTGGCACGGCCTTCCAAAAATCTTTCAAGGCAATTTTGACGACGCCAGATTGATGATAACAAAACTCAACGAACTTGCCGAAGTCTACCATAACAACATATATCGCCTCCTAAAATATTTGCTTAACATCTATTTGCTAATTGAATGCCGTGAAATACAGGAAGCCAGAGCAGAGGTAGACCGGGGAATAGATCTGGTCAAAAGTGAAAACTGGCCTTTGTCCATTCTCAACATCTATTCTTTGAAAGCGTCAATAGACCTTTTGAGGAATGAGATGGAGCAGGCGGAGGAGTCGCTGGACGTTGCCAACCAGATAAGAATGAAAATGAGAGTCGCTCCCCTACAGCTTTGTGCTTTTTATAGAAGCCTGTTTGAATACAATCTTCGACATCTTGAACATAGTCTTGAGGACGGACTAAAGGAAGAAGCCTCCTTGTACAGCAAAAATGCCGGCAAAACAGCCAAGAACCTGATGAAGGTCTGCCAGAAAGCGGCACTTTATCGTACAGACTCCTACCGACTCATGGGTGTATATAAATCATTGACAGGAGAGCAAAAGGGAGCATCCAAGTGGTGGGAGAGGGCGATCAGGGAAGGAGAGAGCCTTGGAGCCCTACCGCAGCTATCAAGAACCTACGCTGAAATAGCTACCAGGCATTCTTTGGGTAGTGGTCATTTTTCGCAGATGGAGTCAAACAATGCTAGAGACGCCCTTGAAAAGTCCAGAAAAATGTTCGTCAGCCTCGGACTCCTCCAGGACCTGGAGAACCTGAATTTGATGACTCGCCGAATATCCGAAAAACCTGTCCAGAAATGAAGTTTCCGGCCCAAAAAGGGATAGCGTGACAAAAAACAAGGAAAGAATAGCGCATTTGCTCCGAGGCCTCAAGATACCGGATTTTGGCAAAATTCACCTTTCAGAAATGGAAGAGGCATTTTACCAGAGGCTTAACAGAGAAATGGTTTCGCTTTGCAGATGTATGCCTGAATCAGTTCAGAGCGATTCGCGTTGATTTACCCACCTGAACGGGACGCGATTCAACTAACAGGTAGAGTAAAGTTCAAGATCGTATCCAAAAGACCTGTAGCATCAGGCCAACACTTGTCGAGGTCCACCGATAATGTCACTAACCATAGCCAGACATCGGGTTTTGCCTATTATGGCCGCCTTGTTGTCTGTCGCCATAACACTTGCGGCCACTTGGTTTGTGAGTAATCTCGAGTTTGAATACCTGGACCAGAAGGAGCGCTCGGATGCCCTTGAGCGGATGAGCTCCGTCCGAATCCTTCTGGAGAAGGCTTTATGGTCTACGGTGTCATCGATGCAGCCGATTGTTTCCTATGTGGCTGAACATGGTGAAATTGATTCTGAGACGTTTCAAGGTCTTGCCAAGCAATTGATAGCTGGTAATAGCATTTTTTCAACGGTATTGTTGGTCAGAGAGACCTCGATCGCAGATGTGTATCCACTCAGTGACAATGACAGGATCGTCGGCGCAGATCTCCCAAAGATTCCAGAGTTAAGCCAAGCCATCCAGAGAGTTATCCAATCGGGAGAACCTCTTGTCACGGCTTTACCTGATCTAGCACAAGGCGGCTCGGCCACATTAAGCATGACGCCTGTATTCCTGCGTCCTACGGGGAAAGGTGCTTCAAGAGGCCAATATTGGGGTCAGGTAGGAATCCTGATCATGGAAGAACAACTTCTTAGAAAGGCCGGAGTTTACGACCATTTATCCCAATTTGGATTTGCCTTCCGTAGTAAGAATGCAGGAGGGACAGAGAGCAGTTTTGTTTGGGGCGATGAAAAAATATTCAAATCAGACCCTATAGTCATGGATGTTTTAGCGCCGGGGGCGGTTCTAGAGATGGCCACCGTGCCAAAAGTCGATGGGGTGTTGATAATTTCCGGGACATTCTGGTTTCTGGTTATTGGAGGGGTCGGTTCCGTTTTGATTGGGTGGATGGTCTGGTCATGGCTGATGACAAAAGAAAAGTTCGAGCAGCGTCTTCACATTCAGCGAAAGCTTGTAGAGAAGGCTCAGTCGAGCGAGGTGAAATATAAAACTGTATTCGAATCATCAACTGACGCCATGCTCATTCTTAGAGAGGGAAAGTTTGTCGACTGCAACACAGCCAGCCTGCAAATGTTTTGCTGTGCCAGACATCAGTTATTGGGTAACGATCTACTAATGTTTTCTCCGCCAGTGCAGCCCGATGGCGAGGACTCTGGGAAAAAGATCCACAGAAAAATCGCTGCGGCGCTGACTGGAAACACTCAATTCTTCGAATGGAAGCACTCGACATATGATCGAATGACTTTCGACGCGGAAATAAGCCTGGTAAGCCTGGAAGTGCATGGTGAACAGATTCTTTACGCGACGATTAGAGATGTTACCGACCGCAAGCGAGCCGAGAACGAGATCAGAACGTCTATTTCTCTTCTTCAATCAACCCTAGAGTCAACCGCAGACGGCATAGTGGTTATTAGTAGCGCCGGGAGAGTTAGCGCTTTCAACCAAAGATTCCTTGATCAATGGAATATACCTCAGGAACTCATAAATTCCGGGGATGGCGGCAGAATTCTGGAATTTGTTTTGGAGCACGTGACAAACCCTAAAAATTTACTCCTTGCGGTTAAGGAGTCATACTCTGAGCCTGAAATTGAGATTTTTGACATAACGGAATTAAAAGACGGCCGGATTTTAGAGCGTTACTCTAGGCCTCAAAGGATAAGCAATACCGTAGTGGGGAGAGTCTGGAATTTTCGCGATGTCACTGAGAAAAGGAGGGCAGAACAGGAATTAAGGGCAGCTCGCGATGAACTGGAGACCCGGGTGAAGGAACGTACGAGCAAACTAATCCTGGCAAATGAGGAACTTGAGGTGAAAATTGCTGAGCTTAACCGGACAGAGTTGGCCCTCAAACGCAGTTATGGGAATTTGGAAATCGCCTTGAACGAAGCATCCATGTTACGTGTTAAAGCGGAGGCTGCAAGCGCTACCAAGAGTGAATTTCTTGCAAATATGAGTCATGAGCTGCGTTCTCCATTGACTGCGGTGATCGGATTCTCTGACCTTCTCGAGCAACAGTTTTTCGGTGAGCTTAACGGAAGACAGTTACAATATGTCAAAAACATCTCTGATGCCGGGCGTCATCTTTTAACCCTCATCAATGAAATCCTGGATCTTGCTAAAGTTGAATCAGGAAAAATAGAAATCAAGTTCTCCTCAGTTGACTTGGATGAGTTGTTGGATCGCTGCAGCAAAATGATTCGAGAAATGGCTATGAAACGAGGGTTGAACTTTTATTTGAAAGTCTCTGAGGATCTTAAGAATAAAAGAATACAGGCGGATGAAGTACGCCTCAAGCAGATGGTGATCAATCTGTTATCCAACTCCATAAAATTCACACCGGCCGGAGGAACGGTCCGGTTAGAGGCTGGAATCCGGGACACCGACATCTGCATCAGTGTTTCTGACACAGGTATTGGATTGAAGCCAGAGGATCAAGAACGAATTTTTGGAGCTTTTGAACAAGTGGATTCCTCTTATTCACGACAGGAACCTGGAACAGGCCTGGGTCTTGCCTTGGTCCGCACCCTGGCTAAACTTCATGGTGGCAGTGTCTCGGTTGACAGTGGAGGGGAGGGAATGGGATGCGAGTTCACATTGATGTTCCCCTTCATGGAAGAAGGGTCTGCAACACTTAAGGAATCAGCTTCAGGTTCCTTGGACGTTGGACCGCAGGTGACACCTGATGTTTCAATAGAGGATCAACAAGGTATCAAAATTCTTGTGGTTGAAGATAATGAGAACAACATGAAGGTTACCACGGACATGCTAGAGTCTCGAGGATATATCGTTCTTCAGGCGTTCTCTGCGGAACAAGCCATAAGGATGCTGGGAACTCAGATACCTAACTTGATCCTGATGGATGTCTCTTTGCCGGGAATGGACGGACTCTCTGCTACCAAAATCCTGAAATCCACACCCGAGTGGTCAAATATACCGGTGGCAGCGTTCACGGCTCACGCAATGACGGATGATCAAACCAGGGCTATGAAGGCAGGTTGTGATGCCTACATCCTCAAACCAATAGATTCCGCCGTCTTCTTTCGAACGGTATCGGAACTCACAACACTCCGGGGTTCTGGTTTGTCAGATCCAGATATTAAGTGTAGAATGAAAATTAGAAGAAACTTCGATGTATTGGCTTCAGGAGGGAAGCCCTAAGAACCCAACCATCTGGCAAAAGGCGCTCTTTTGACTACGGCAATAGCCTAATCCACGGAGCGGCAAACAAAGCCGATTATCCTGATTAATCAAAAAAGTCAGCTGGTTTAATTAACCTTTTCCCCCTTTTGTGGCTGCCAAAGTAAAAGAATCGATTGTCCAATTATTGGCGGCTACATTCAATCGAGTGATTCATGCCGAAACAAGACACCGAACTGATCAGGAAATATAGGGTAAGCGAGAATATCGCTAATGAAGTGGAAGTTTCAGAGGAAATGATATGGCGCCACTGGAACCTGGAACGGGAACTCACACAACAACTCCTTAAATCTACACCGGAAACAAGATGGGAAACCTTTGAACTGGCCTATACGCGGTTCTATTCAGAACTCACATGGTTAAGCAAATATAGTGGAGAAGCGGACCTTCGTCCCCCTGCGATACGCTACAAGGATTGGGTTCCCGTGATAGGTCCTACTCCCAAGAAGATTTATGAGGTGGGTTCGGGCAGCGCCAGGATGTTGAGTTACCTCGCTGAAATAGGCTACGAGTGTAAAGCGACGGACATCACTCGGGAGAGGCAGGACAAGTCTCAGAGCCTATCTTCTTCCAGGCTTTCATGGGGAAACTCCGATGGGGTGCATCTTGATCGGTTTGAGCCCGCTAGTTTTTATGATGTAGTTATTTCAGATCAGGTCATCGAGCATTTCCATCCTGATGATGCATTGATTCATTTCGAGTCGGTCTTTAAAATTCTCAAACAGGATGGGGTTTACATGTTTAACACCCCACATAAGTTTTTCGGCCCACATGATGTCTCCCAGGTCTTCGATTGTGACGAACCGCAGGGGATGCATCTTAAAGAGTATACGTTCACGGAATTGCAGCAGCTAGCCATGCAGGCCGGTTTCAGAGATGTTCGTTACGTGATTCCAGGTAGACTCAGGAAGCTTGTGGCAAAATTTGGCGTTTCAACGCCAGAGCAAATGGACAATTTCTGCAAAAACTATTTGACCCTGATGCTGGTATCGGAGAGGCTACTGTCTGTGCTTCCTCAGGGCAACTCGAGGCGACTCATGGCCAAGATTTTAAAGAAGGGTAAAATCTTTAAGAGTGACATCTTCTTGGCCGCTAGACATTGATCCCTGTACTGAGCTTTAGCCTGACTTGTGGTTTTAGCCACCTGATTTGGCCTTGGCAGATACCAGACCCTGATCAATGTCTAGTCGATAGTAGAAGCCCGTGATTAACAGACATGTCGCAAGTGGGGTCTCCCATCAAAAACGTCTCAGCGCACTTCTTGGATTTAGTGGTCCGGCATTTTACGGACATTAATCAATCGCGGGCCTATCGGCCGTTTCGCTTTGCTACTTGCACTGATTTATGACAGCATTTTTGACCTATGGCGGATAACCAATCAACAACCCTGTCAACGAGTTATCAACAGCTTCTGTTGATCAATGAATTGTTTCTCCTGACTTTGACACTTTTCTCATACTCCCATTTTTAAGATGCCGGAATGGTTCGGGGTTTTAAACGTAGTGCCTCGTTAGGTTTTTGTGCTTGACAAGGTCAGTCAGAAGATTATCAGGCATGTCGGTCAGGCTGTTACCGACATGGAGGTCGAAGAACTCAAGAAGCTTGCCCAGAAGATCATCGCTGAGATGAAGAACCAGCGCAACCCGGTACTTCCCATCTTCGCGCCGGAGGACATTTACGGGGATAATTCCCTTGCTAAGGCAATCGATGATAAAGTTGACATGGGTGCGCTTAGGGAAGAGCAGAGGATAATAGAGGGAA
>CALDNG010000339.1 GCA_937915285.1 uncultured Desulfomonile sp.
GGAAAACGGCTGCCACCCACGGTTTACGCACAAAGTACAGGATTACCCCTGCCAAGAGGGATATCCCCACGTAAGATATGGTATCGGGAACCAGTCCCAGTTTCACCACAGGCGGGAAAATAGCGGATGTAAATCTTGTTCTCTTGTCAGCGAACCAGAGCTGGAGTTTCTGTTCCCTACCAAAGTAATTCAGAAACTCCCTGGGTGTATGGTTTTTCGCAAAACCGTCACTTTGATCCTGTTTTTCAGGCATTTGTGTGATGACTCATTTCAGCTTCTTTAACGTATCCTGAGGCCAAATCCGGAAATGCTCCAAAAATGAGCTAGTGAAGGGCGTCAGGATTGCAATAATTGTCTTATGCGCTCGGCGTTTTGTTTTACGGATTCAATGTCCCCAGGTTTTGGTTCCCAGGCGCTGATCGTCAATCCATCCTCAAACCACCTCGGAGTTATGTGCATATGCAAGTGAGGAACAACCTGGTTTGCCGCTTTCCCGTTGAGTTGCATTATGTTGACCCCGTCAGGCTGCAAGGCCTTTTTGATTGCGACCGAGATTCTCGCGGCAGTAGCTGAGATAAGGGCGTAATCCTGAGAGCTGATTTCAAAGATGGTCTCAAAGTGTTCCTTGGGGATAACTAGTGTGTGTCCTGGATTCAATGGATTGATATCCATGAAGGCCAGGATCTTCTCATCCTCATAAACTTTTATACTTGGGATCTTCCCTTCAACTATTTTACAGAAAACACAGTTTTCGTCTTTCTTCATTCGATCCTCCAGTCGCTGAAACCTGATCTTATGGAATGCAAAATCAAACTGATGCAGATCAACCTTCGATTCCTTCAAAGAGGGCTGAGCTGAGATATCTCTCGCCTGCGCTCGGGAGAATTACGACAATATTTTTTTGGCGGAATTCTTTTCGCTGGGCCATCCTCAATGCCGCGCAAACCGCTGCCCCAGAAGATATTCCACTCAACATCCCCTCTTTTTTTGCCAGCAATCTGGAGTATTCAATTGCCTCTTCACTCGAAACCTGCAGAACCTCGTCAATCATTGACAGGTCCAGGACATCAGGTATAAAACCGGCCCCGATCCCTTGAATTTTATGAGGTCCGGGCATAGCCTGTTTGCCCTGAAGAGTCTGTGAAATTACGGGGCTTTCTGACGGCTCTACCGCAACAGAAAAAACCTTCCTGTTAACCCGATTTTTTAGGAAACGTGATACACCGGTGATGGTGCCTCCGGTTCCGACACCGCTAATAAATACATCTACCTGGCCATCGGTCTGCTCCCAAATTTCAGGGCCGGTAGTCTCTTCGTGAGCCAACGGATTGGCAGAGTTCTTGAACTGTTGGGGCATGAAGAATTTCTTGGGATCCTGAGCGACAAACTCCTCAGCCTTCTCCACCGCTCCCTTCATACCTTTCGCTCCATCGGTCAAGGCCAGACTTGCTCCAAACATCCGAAGTATCTTACGTCGCTCGATGCTCATAGTCTCAGGCATGGTCAACGTCAGCTTGTATCCCCTTATGGCGCAAACATAAGCCAAGCCTATACCTGTATTGCCACTGGTTGGCTCTACTATCTCAACACCCTTTTTCAGCAATCCCCTTTTCTCTGCATCAGCAATCATATAGACCGCAATTCTGTCTTTCACCGAATAAGCCGGGTTCCTGCCCTCTATTTTTGCAAGGATGGTAGCGTCAGTCTTGCCGGCTATTTTGCCTAGTTTCACCAGCGGGGTTTTGCCTGCGGCAGCCACGTTGTCTATGAAATATTTTTCCATTTTTCCGCCCTTGTATCTTGAATGTGATCGTTCCTAACTCTGATAAACCGTTGGATCTTCTACACCGGCTTGCTGAAATCCTCGCTTACGCAAGATGCAGCTATCACAGTGACCGCACGCCTGGCCCAGGGGGTTGGGATCATAGCATGAACTGGTGAGAGAATAGTCCAGTCCCAGTCCTAGTCCAATTTTTATTATTTCCGATTTACTTTTCTCAAGTAATGGAGTGTGGATGTTGATTTTCATCGAACCTTCTACAGTTTTTTTCATTGCAAGATTGGCCATGACCTGGAAGGCAGATATGAACTCTGGCCTACAGTCAGGATATCCTGAATAATCAAGGGCGTTTACTCCAATAAAGATGTGAGCTGAATCAGTAACCTCAGCCCAGGCTAGAGCCAAAGACAAAAATACTGCATTCCTCGCAGGAACATAGGTGATAGGAATTTGAGTGGTGTCCATGCTGGAATCTTTTGGAACGGGGATATTGTCGGTTAGTGCTGAACCGCCAATCACATCCAGTGGTAGATCCAGGATTAGATGATCGGAAATCCCCATTTTCCTGGCTATTTTTACGGCAGCCCTAAGTTCTATGCGATGTCTCTGATGATAATTGAAACTCAATGCGCGAACATCGAAGTCCTGTTGCCTTGCTATGGCAAGGCATGTTGTTGAATCCAGCCCCCCAGAAAGGAGGACTATGGCCCGATTGTCAGAAAAATTTTGCGTATCTTTCATTCGCTTATGGTTTTGTTCACCCAGAGTTGTCAGGATATGAGCTGAGTCAGTTGTTCCGGAGAGAAATCAATCATGGCAAAAATAGCATCCTCGACCCGTTTGGTTTCCTGCTTCATCTCCATAAGTCTTTTGACTGCTTCCGCAGTTTTTCCGTAAGTGTCAATCAAATATAAAAACCGGTCATCGAGACTTACTACGCTATCATGAACAACTCTCTTGTCGGCATAAAACAGTACATGCTCTTCAGCAACCTTCAATGTTACATCTGAACGTAGAATCACATGCTGCACGATTATGTTACCGACAGATGGAAGGCCTTCGCCCAGAAGGATTTGCTCCCCAATGACATCGTGATATTTCTTTCCACTAACTATGCTGGGATATTTGCCGATATCGTGCAATAGACACGAAGCCCTGAGCAGGTCCATATCCATTTCGCATTGTCCTCTCACCTTGTTTCCAATAAGCCGGCCTACTTCCCACACCTTGCGCGAATGCATGATGATGTGATTGGGAGTGTTATACTTTTCAAGCAAAAGTATGCAGCTTTGCTCATCAGGAATCGAATTTGGAATCATGGCTCCTAAGCTCCTGAAAGGTTTGATTCAGGACAATGGTTCAGAATTATGGAGTCTCCCTATTTCTTTGTTTCCGTGTCCTCTTTGAATTCGTCAAATCTAAATTTAAGTGATATCACACCATCAGCAAATTTCTTGTGTATCTTGAATGGTAGCTTATCGTAAACTTTTAACATGGGCTGATTTGAGAAAAGCACATCCGCCTTGAATCCCTGCAAGCCCCTTTCCTTGGCTATTTCTACCAGGTAGTTCAGAAGAAAAGAGGCTATACCTCGTCCCTGATAGTTCTCATCGACCATGAAAGCGGTGTCCGCAAATCCTTCTCCAGGCTCTATCATATAGCGGGCCTCACCAATTATTCTTCGGTTTTCCCTCGGTCCCATCGTCACTACTATTGAAACGCCTTCATCTTCGTTGATGTTGCAGTATTGCTGCAAATTCTTGTGAGGCATGCTCCTTCGTGGGCTGAAGTAGCGGAAATAAACTGAACTCTCAGACAGGTTGTAAAAAAGGTCGCGAATCATCGATTCATCGGTGGGTTTGATTACTCGGATATGACATTCCAGGCCACCCTTGAAAACCTTGTCGGTCCTTATGCGCCGACGTAACTCAGGATTGACGCTTTTGTAATAGAACTGATCGGCGTAGAGATAGCCCATTTCTCTTGCGGACCGCATCAAATCCTCCCGGTGGTCCGGATGGGCCACTTCGATCAGGGCCATAGCCCTTTCACGGATGGTTCTACCGCCCAGGTAAGCTATACCGTATTCAGTAACGATATAGTTTACTTCCCCTCTGTTGAGAATCACTGCGGCCTTTGGCCCGAACGACGGCACAATTGTGGATCTACCACTTTTTATGGATGTGGATCTCACACAAACTATTGAACGCCCTCCTCTGGAGAGGTTGGCGCCCATCATGAAGTCGTGATCTCCTCCTGATCCTTCAAAGGCAGTCCAAGATGGATTACCCTGACGAATCTGACCTCTGAGGTCAACTTGAAGCGCCAGGTTAATGGCTACCACCCGGTCATTGGCGGCGATGAAGGTAGGGTTGAGAACCACATCGGAAGGATAAAGCTCAATCAACGAGTTTTCATCAATGAAATCATAAAGCCGTCTGGTTCCCATGCAGCAGGTAGCCAGCGATTTTCCCCTATACATTTTTTTGGTGCTATTGTTGACAGCCCCGCATTCAATCAGATCAACCAAAGGATCAGCTATTATTTCAGTATGAAGCCCAAGGTTTCGTTTGTCCTTGAGGTGATCCATGAGTCCCTGAGACAATCCGGCAAAACCGAATTGAAGGATTGAACCGTCCTCGATCAACTCACCACAGTATCGACTTATACGGATTTCGGTCTCCTGAAGGATTTCCTGATGAAGTTCATTAAGTTCTTCGTCCGATTCGACAAGGAAATCTATCCTGTCAGCCATTACACTGGTGTCACCATAGGTCCTGGGCATTTTGGTGTTCACCTGAGCAATCACCAGACGCGCAGATTCCAAAGCCGACATGGTTATGTCCACCGATATCCCGAGACTGAATCTGCCGAATCTATCCGGTGGGGCAACCTGTACGATAGCTACGTCAATACCGATTCGACGGTTCCTGAAGAAATTGGGGATCTGAGAATGAAACAGTGGGACGTAGTCAGCTTCCAGTGGGTGTTCTGATTCACCGGTTCTTCCCCCCACAAAAAAGCTCTTGATTGTGAAGCGTCCTGGGATTTTTGAGGCAAGTTCCGTTGCTTTGGGTCCTCGTATGAACTGAATGAACTCCACATCTTCCAGATATGACTTTCCCAGTGCGTCTATTATGGCCCCTGGCTCGCAACAGCTACTTCCAAGATAGACTCTATCTCCATTTTTTACATGAGAAGCGGCCTGCTGCGCCGTGACCAGTTTTGACGCATACCGCTGTTGCCATGATTGCATATTAAGCTCCGCTAGTTACAGTTGCTTCCAAACAAAAATTAATTTTTTGGGATCAATTGAAAAGTCCAAGCGTTTATTCTAAACCAACTCGATTTAATTTATCACAAAATAATCTTTTTAATTTCCAATAAACTGGTTCTTTGCTTAAATCAGTGTCGCCTAATGGGTTCTTTGTTGATATAATCAAGCGCCCTACTGGACAAGCCTTCCAGGGCAAGGTAATCAAAGCCTGCGCTGGTAACATCAAGATACTGTTCGTCCTTGGAGTATAGAATGGAATCCTCAGAAATCCAATCTCTAACCGAGAGAGAATTGTGGACATTGAAGGAGTTTGTTGAAAACACCCTTCGCAAAAGTGGCTCAAGTTTGCTTGAGTTATATGGTCGAGGCAATCGGGAACTCAAATTTGACGATGAACTCGTAACAGAAGCCGAGAACAAGGCATGGGAAATCATATCCTCGAAGATAGCGGGGAGTTTTGAAGGCCATGTCTTTTTGCGCGATTTGAGCAGTGAGGAAATGGAGGGTGAAAATTTACCCCGCTTTCTCTGGATAGTGGATACACTAGACGGAGCAGCTTCTTTTCAGGCAGGCATGCCCGTATGGGGCATTAGCGCAGCGCTGTTTGAGAAATTCTGGCCGGTGCTGGGATTTCTTTATTTGCCGGTGACAGGTGAACTGTATTCAGCTTATGCTGGTAGAGAAGCATTCCTTAATGATCACAAGATCAAGGTCCGGAAAGATCCGACTGTTGACAATGAATCCCTGGTGCTTGTCTATTCGCGATTTCACAATGATTTTTCGAGTAATTTTCCGGGTAAGATAAGAAATCTGGGTTCAAGCGCCGGTCACCTTGCGTATGTGGCAAGGAGCGCTGCGGACGCATGCATCATGAAAAATGTTACGGTACGGGATCTGGCGGCTGGCAGCATTATTCTGGAAGCGGCCGGTGGCGAAATAAGGTACATGGATGGTAACCGTTTTCATGTAGGCGACATCATGGACGGTCGCCGGGTTGAAGAACCTTTGATCGCTTCACCAAAGGGATCCTGGGATTCATTTGCCCACTATTTCAAACGCCAGTAGCATTGGTTCATGCCAAAGAAAATGCAGTTCTGAAAAGATCCGTTACGCATTCGGTTTGTCATGCCGTAACGATCGCTTCGGAAGACTGTATCTCTTGACGATGGGGTTTTTCGGGGCTAATTTATAACGAAGGAAGCCTTCATTTCGACCGCGGAAAGGGTAAAATTATGAGCGGTTTGGGACCTCGGTCAGAAACAATATTGAACGCTATCGTTTCAGAATATATTCACTCTGGTGAACCAGTGGGTTCAAGGACTGTTTCGAAAAAATTCAGCGTAGGTCTTTCTGCAGCTACGATCAGAAACATAATGAGTGATCTCACCGACCTTGGTTTCATCGAACAACCCCATGTAAGCGCAGGTCGAGTTCCTACTGATCTGGGTTACCGAGTCTATGTGGACAGACTCATTTCCACACAGAAACTGAATGTGGACGATGAGGCGTCAATAGAATCCAGCATCAAGACTGCCGGCCTGGATGTCAGGGATGTCTTGAAGCATTCGTCGGTTATATTAGCCGAGCTATCTCGTCAGGCAGGAGTGTCAATATGCTCTCCAGTTGACGATCAGACATTCAAGACCATTGAATTCATAAAAATGTCTCCCGACAGGATACTGGTGGTACTGGTCTCAACGACAGGCCTGGTTCAAAACAAGGTTATTTACGATGAAGATGATGTTGACCAGGATACCCTTGAGAATTATGAAAAATTGCTCAACGACATGCTCAAAGACCTGGACTTGAGACAGGCCAGGGAAAGAATAGAACAGGAACTGTGTCTGGAGAAGACAAAATTCGACGCAGTTCTTGCAAAAACCCTTCGTCTGGGACACATGGTGCTATCGGAAAATTCCCATGGGCAGGTTTTTGTAGAGGGTCAGACCAACATAGTGGATGATCCGGAGTTTTCCCAAATAGATAACCTTAAGGCGGTTTTGATTACGTTCGAGCACAAGAGCGCCCTGCTCAAAATACTTGATAAGACACTTAGGGCTCAGGGAGTGCAAATATTCATCGGGTCCGAGCATGGATTGGAACAGATAAAATCGTGCTCCATCGTTGCATATCCCTTGCGGGCTGATAGAGTGGTATTGGGTTGTGTAGGAGTGTTAGGCCCAAAGAGGATGGATTACAGCAAGGTAGTGCCAATTGTTGACGCTACCGCCGCTGCGATTACAAAGGTTTTCAGGAAATATCTCGAGGTAAGTTCCTGATATTCATTTATCAGATGAATTCTCCAATTCCTGGATGATGCTGTCCGTTGACATGATTCTGAAAAGCGGGTCCAGGACAAAATTTTCGTATGTTTTAAGTGTCATGTGGTGAACTGCCTCCGGATAGGAAGTCGATGCGTCTGATGCGATGACTGCCCTGAAATCATTTTGTATACCGTCAAACGCAGTTAGCAGCACGCAAACATTAGTCACGATTCCCGTGACGACTATCGTCTCTACCCCCCATAATCTTAGACTTTGGTCCAGGTCCGTTTTGTAAAAGGCGCTCATTCTACGTTTAAATAGCACATGATCTACAGGACTCCGATTCAACTCATCTATCGGCATGTCACCGCCTGATCCTCTGATAGCGTGTGGCTTCATCCTGCCCTTAAATATGAAATCATCATTCATGAAACTGTCGCAAGCAAAAACGACGGGGCTGGAGTTTCTTCTGAAGTTTTCCGAAAGCCTGTTGATGTTGGGAACAATTTTCGATGCCTGGACATCAAATTTTGAATTTCTCTCAATGCTGACATTGTCCTTGATCATGTCAACAATAATCAGAGCGTAGGGTTTCATCAGTTGTACTCCGTAGCCAACACATGAGATTCATGAACAAAAAATAACTTCATTTTTGGGCTGATCCCCACACAGCATAGATGGGATCACTCGGGATGCCAAGATGGAAATATTTGTCATCCTCAGGCCGAGGCTTACCTTTACTCTCGGTGTAACCCTCTATGCTGAATTTTCCACTGAGCCTGAAAAATTTTTTTACCAAGTCTACCCTAGCGTTCTCTCTTGTAACTTTCCATATGGCCACTGCCTTGGGAGGGAACATCCTGTTAGAGAATACTACAATGAAAAGACCTTTTGGCTTCAAAACTCTGGCTACTTCCGTGAACACTTCCAAGGGCTTGATCATATAATCTACAGACACTGTATTGATTACTGCTTCGAAAGAATTTTCAGGGAATGGAAGCACGGGATCCTCATTCAGATCGTGCACGATTCTTTGGGTAAGAATAGGATTGGTCTCAAGCTCTTCCATATTCATACCGAGGCCTGTCACACTGACCGGACTGATATCTGTTTTCAGATGAGAGTCAGGACCGGACATCAGGTCCAGTATCCTGGCATTTTTAGGTATCAACCTGGAGTAAAGATTCTCTACCGTTTCCAGCGCCGTTGTGTCTAGATGGCTTACAATCCTGGGTTTTTGGTAGAAATCTGCATCAGATGCCTCATTATCCCTGGAAAAATCAGACGGTTTGAAATGGTCCAGTGTTTTTTGCATAATGTTTTAGCCTAAATAAATAATGGGGGCGCCATAGACGCCCCCAGTCATAATATTCTGAAATCGCTATGATAATTAAATCTAACTCTGTGTTTGACTCTTGCAAATCTGATCCTTCAGGGCGTCAGTGGACCAAACTGCCATGGGTCCGCTAGCTCCCCTCGGGTCCATCCTACATCTGTAACCAGTCTGTTCAATACCCTGATTTTCCAACGCCGTCCAACTATCCTTGAAATAGCAGCAGTCATCATTGAAGCACACATGGTGGACTTCTCCGCCCCAACTGGATTCTAAAGGCATTTCTATTGGATCCATTTCAGCGCCGCAATGAGGGCACTTGGCTCGATCTGACATATCCGTTAACTCCTTGTTTTGCAAATCGTTAAGTGTAGCCACTGAATTTTTCAGTTGGGCTCCGTAAAATTCCCAAACCCTTTTCACAGGACGAATTGTTAAATCGTTCTGCCTCAACTACTTTCTTTCGTTAAAGTTAAACCCTGAAATAAGCTTTAGCAAGCCGCCTTTTCAAAATAGTTGGTGTAAATTTTCCATAAATTGTTTATTCTGACAACATCCAATGACGTTTTTGCCCTATCGACCATGAGAAAAGCCCAAAACGGGTTAACAGTCTCCATACGCGGTAAAATGTCGTCTACAAAGCCTGAAAATATCGAAGAAATCATTCTGAAAAGCATCAATGAGGGCGTTATAACCATTGATTGTTCGGGTGTGGTTTCGAGTTCAAATCCCTCCGTAGAAAGAATCCTTGGGATTGAAGCCAAGAGATTCATCGCACAGCATTACGAAGCATTGCTAGGCGAGGGTGAAAACCCGGGTTTTAGAGCTATCCTGTCCCGATTGATCGAACAGGGTCATCAGACCAGCCATTCAGAAATCATTTATAGCAGGCCCGATGGTCAGACTGTCAATATCGCTGTCTCGACCAGCGCACTGGATATGAATGCATGCTTTGACAACATGGAGACCTTCGTCGTAGTCATCAGAGATATCACGGCATTCAAAGCGCTGGAAAAAGTCAGGAAAAAGGCGGTCAATCATTTGGCCCATGAATTGGCGACACCCATATCTGTGATACAGGCTTCAATAACTGGCATCAAACAGGCTGAAAATCTTTCCGAAAAATCCAAACGTCATTTGGGAAGGATAGAAAGAAATCTTGAACGCCTTATAAATATCGAAAACATTGTTGAGCAAATACTCTATCCAGTGCATGCTTTTCCTGCGCGATTCAAGTTGGGCGAGGTCTTTGGTCGTATATTCTCAAGAATTCGCAATGATTCAGACCACCGTCAGATAGAACTAATATTTCCTCAGACAGATTCGGTTTTCGATAGGACCGATCCAGGAACACTGGAAATAATCATTGATACTCTAGTCAAGAATGCCATAGAAAACACTCCTGATGGAGGTTTGGTCGAAGTTCAGCTAACCGATGAAGAAACATGCCCTGTCTTGTCAGTCAGCGACACCGGCATAGGCATTTCCCTGGAAAATCAGAATTTCATTTTCGAGGGGTTCCACCACACCCAGGAAACTGATGATTACGCCACCAGGAAACCTTACGACTTCAACGCAGGAGGAAAGGGGCTGGAACTGTTGAGATTGAAAGCAATCGCTGAGACCCAGGGATTTGATTTGTCCTTCACAAGTTCTCGTTGCATTCATATCCCCATGCCATATGACCTATGCCCTGGAAATATTGAATTATGCAAATATGTCAGGTCACGCGAGGAATGTTTCTCTTCCGGTGGTTCAACCTTTTACGTGAAATTTTCTTAGGGGGAAAAAATTATGAATTCAAAACTGTTCGCCAGACTGGACGCTGTCTTCAAGCCCGCGTCAGTTGCAGTCATTGGCGCGGTTGCCGATCCAAACAGGGTTGGGCATGCAATAATGGATAGCCTGGTCACCGGGGGATTTTGCGGAAAGATATTTCCAGTACATCCACGACTTGAAACAATAATGGGGCATAGGGTATTCAAATCCTTGGAAGAACTTCCCGAGGTCCCGGACCTGGCCGTCCTAGCTCTCAATCAAAAAGCATCAATTGAAACAGCGTCAGTTTTGAATGACATGGGTGTAAAGGGGGCGGTCGTTCTTGCTGGAGGTTATGCCGAGATGGGTGAGGAGGGAAACCTCTTGCAGGAAAAACTCAGGAAATCTGCAGGCGCCATGCCCATCATAGGACCCAACACACTCGGTTTTCTAAATGCGAACGCAAGGCTAAACGTCACCTTTTATCCGCGCATCCTGAATCCGGGTAATGTTTCATTCCTGAGCCAAAGTGGTGGGATCGGTTTGACCATCAAGAGCAAGGCGGATGACGAGGGCCTGGGTTTGGCCAAGTGGGTCGGTGTTGGCAACAGGGTCAATATGGAGTTCCATGATCTACTGGAATACTTGGGAAATGACTCTGAAACGCGCGTGATTGGTGTATTCACGGAGGGAAGTTCCAATCCGAGGGCCTTCATCAGGACTCTGGAATCAATAACTCCTCACAAGCCGGTGGTAGTATATAAGGGTGGAAAGGGCCTTAAAGCGGATACGGTTACACTAACCCACACAGGGGCGTCAGCTGGGTCCGACAGGATATGGTCCGGCGCTTTGAAACAGGCAGGCGCTCATGTTGTCAATTCATCGGCAGAGATGGTTACCGTATGTAAAGCACTGTCAATAGGCAGAATCCCAAGGGGGAACAGGGTTGCAATTTTTACCCATACAGCAGGGCCAAGTATAGTGGCCTGCGACATACTGGAGAGAGAGCCTGATTTCCGACTGGCCGAGTTGGGTGATTCTACCATATCAAGAATTGCGGACATCCTTGGTCCCGGTGT
>CALDNG010000340.1 GCA_937915285.1 uncultured Desulfomonile sp.
TGCACGTCGTTGCCAGTCAGTCAAAAGGCATCAAGACCGTGGGTGATCTTAAAGGAAAGACCATATCCACCGGGGCTCCTGGCAGTGGAGTAGAAGTCATGGCTCTGCGCATACTCGAAGCCAACGGAATTAACCCGGACAAGGATATCAAAAGAGACAGGCTCGGCGCTTCTGAATCTGCCGGAGCCCTCAAAGATGGAAAAATTGAGGCGTTCTTTTGGTGTGGCGGCGTCCCCACGGCCTCTGTGCTAGATCTGGCAGCTTCCCCAGGCATGAAACTGGATTTCATTCCTAACGCGGATTCCATCGAAAAAATGACCGCAAAATATGGCCCCGTTTATTTCCCTAAGTCCATTCCAAAGACCGTTTATTCGGGTATGACCGCTGATGTGCCTGTGGCTGCCGTTGGAAACCTTCTAATAGCTAATGAGGCGATGGATGACAAACTTGTCCATGACATACTGGCCGCAATGTTTGACCATAAACCTGAGTTGGTAGCGGTTCACAAACAGGCAGAGGATCTGAATCTCAAGGACGCAGTAGTGGGGTCTCCTATACCATTCCATAAAGCGGCCATAGCCTTTTACAAAGAAAGAGGGCTCAAGGTGGAATGATATCTTTTAGACGGGATCACCGTGTTGTCACGTTGATGCTGTTCTCTACGGTAATCACTATTGCTCTATTGGTCTTTGCGCTGCAGGCTAGGTTCAGTGTTGTGGACATTAGCAGCGCAAAGATATCCATACCTATCAATGAGGGCGACGATGTTGTTCATAGTTACACTCATTCGATGTACAAGGCTTCGGTGAATGAGCAGTTCATCATAGATGACTCACGTTTTCATTTGATGAATGTAAACACTGACAGCATAGCGGTTCTGGAATATTTCGGACTGAACAACAAGGATGTTTCTCATCTAAATCTGTTTTTTGATTCTTTCACCATTCCTTCTTCAAGTGTTGGCGCTCACAGGCTTAAGATTAAAGGCGCTGAGATTGATCTTGGGACTGGTGAGGAGAGGGACGGTAAAGTGTCCATCAGGATACGAAAAACCGGTTTGATCGAATACTTGAAGATTCTCATTTGGGGATAGTTAATGGCTAATCAGGAATCTGGGTGGGACAAAAACGAACAACTCAAAAAGGTCGAAGAAGTCATCCAGCAGGAAGAGGGTATCACCCGCGATCCCAATTACATCTGGACGCTAATAATTACCATCATTGCGGTAGCAAACTCCATCTTTGCCATGTATGTGGCAGTTGGAACAATGACCACCCAGATTCTTCGCGGAATACATGTGGCAGTTGTGCTAACCCTGATTTTCCTTCACTATCCGGCTTCCAAACGATACAAGACGAATGTTAGCATACTCGACATACTACTGATAATACTTTCGATATCATGCATAGGCTACATGCTTGTAGACTTCGAGGAGTTCATATACAGGGCTGTAACCCCCGATGTCCTGGACCAGGTTTTCGGGGTCATACTGATTCTTCTTATCCTGGAGGCTACACGCAGGACCACGGGAATGATCATGCCGATAACGGTCGTCATCTTCCTGGTTTACGCATATATTGGCCCTCAACTGCCGGCGCCCTGGACACATAGGGGCTATGATCTGGAACGAATAATCGGCCACATGTACATGACCTTGGAAGGCATATTCGGAATACCGATAGATGTTTCTTCAACCTTCATCATAATGTTCACGATATTCGGCGCCTTCTTGAGAGTTTCCGGAGCCGGGGAATTCTATGTAAGGTTTGCTTTCACAGCCATGGGCCGAAAACCAACTGGGGCTGGCCGAACCGTCGTAATGTCATCGTTCTTTCTGGCTGGCGGTTCTGGGAGCGGAGTCGCTGATACGGTCACTGTCGGTTCGGTCGCCTATCCAATGCTTCAGAAAGCAGGTTATGACAAGGAAAACGCTGGCGGATTGCTTGCCGCTGGAGGCCTTGGCGCCGTTCTGACGCCTCCGGTTATGGGAGCCGCCGCTTTTCTGATCGCCGAGTTTCTAAGGATAACGTACCTAGATGTCATAGCCATGGCCGTTATCCCTGCAAGCCTCTATTACTGGAGCCTTCTCTGGATGGTGGAATTTGACGCCAGAAAATTCGGAATGACTCTCGTAGAGACCGACAATCCTCAGAGCCTCAAGAGTTTGACCCTTGCTTACGGTTACCTATTCTTTCCAGTCTTGACCATAGTGGCCTTTCTGGTTTCGGGATATACCCCACAGATGGCTGTTTTTTTTGCTGTTGCAGTATGTGTGACATGCTGTTTCCTTAGGAGGGAGACCTGGTTCACACCCAGGAAGCTGATTGACGCCCTCAAGGGTGGCACTCTGGCCGTCTTGAATGTCGCTGCCGTGTGCGCCTGCGCAGGAATCATAGTCGGGGTTGTGAGCTTGACGGGATTGGGACTCAAGCTATCCACCATAATCATAACCTACGCCGGACACAACTTGCTGCTCACCACAATTTACACGGCCATTCTTTTATGGATCATAGGTCTGGCGGTTCCCATCACGGCTACTTACATCATAGCCGCAGTCATAGCGGCGCCTGCCCTGACCAAGCTTGGTGTGCCAGATTTTGCCGCTCACATGTTTATATTCTACTACGCAGTGCTGTCCGAAGTGTCGCCTCCCACGGCATTATCCCCGTTTGCAGCAGCAGCTCTAACCGGTGGCGATCCTTATAAAACCACCATGATGGCCTGGAAATACACCGCTGTCGCATTTGTGGTACCATTCATGTTCATCCTTGATCCGTCGGGCTATGCGCTGCTTCTCAAGGGGGATGGCTTCACCCAGACATTGTGGGTCATAGCCACATCCTTCCTTGGAGTCTTTGCATTTGCTTCTGCAGCATCCGGGTGGCTTTACCGGAAATCAAACTGGCTTGAAAGGGGAACCCTGGCCTTGGCGGGACTCTTGCTAGTCTATCCGGAGGTGTGGTCGGACTTCGTCGGGATGGCTTTATTGATTGCAATCGTGTCCTTGCAAAGGGCTTCCAGGAAGAAGCCTCCAGTGGTTCATGAAGCTCCATAGCAAGATTAGCCCTATAGATGGTGGCGCCAGGGTTTTGTTGGGTGAGTGTAGTATCATGGGAACCGGGGTACTGAGGAGAAAAGACTTGACAGTCAAGTCTAGACGCTTTAAAAATAGATGCTGGAGAAATTAATGATTCACACTTTCAGCACATTCTTTTTTAGCTTTAGAAGGAACTGCGTGACCTGAGTGTGAATGTCCATCCATACACAAAAAAGGCGGAGTGCACACTCCGCCTTTTTTTTTGCTTGAATTACGGCCCCTTATTTAATTGCCACGAGGCCGGTCAATCTGAATCTTAACGACTGAAAGGAAACACACATGCCGGGACCGCTTGAAGGAGTAAGAGTTATAGAGATATCCATGTTCCAGCAGGGGCCGGTTGCAGGAATGCGACTTGGCGACCTTGGCGCCGACGTTATAAAAGTAGAGCCCAGGACAGGAGACCCAGGCAGGGGATTTATGAGAATCATCGGAGCCATGGTCGGACTCTCCGGCAGAAACTACTATTTTGAGCATTGTAATCGCAACAAACGCAGTATCCTGCTAGATCTCAAACAGCCTGAGGGCATGGAAGTTTTCTTGAAACTCATCGACACTGCGGATGTTTTCCTTAACAACATGAGTATTGACGCTCCGATCAGGATGGGTATCGGTCCGGAGGTTCTTATGGAAAGGAACCCTCGTCTTGTTTACGCCCAGGCCTCCGGTTGGGGACGCAAGGGTGATGACGCCAATGAGCTTTCTTTTGATTACACCGGCATAGCCAGGTCCGGTCTTATGATGTCAGCCGGAGAGAAGGACTCTCCTCCCGCCCAGATTCTACCGGGGATTGGCGATGAAGTTGGCGCTTTGGCTTGCGCATGGGGTGTGACCGCTGCCCTTTATGCCAGGGAGAAAACAGGCAGAGGTCAACTGCTAGATACGTCACTCATGGGCAGTGTCATAGCGTCACTAGGCTTGATAATGGCGGCTCCTGCGATACTCGGCGACGAGTTCCCCAGAGAAGTGCGTGCTCTGGCCGGCAACGCAATGTACAATCACTACCGGTGCCAGGACGGTCAATGGATAGCCCTGGCCCACTTGCAGCCGGAAAGATACTGGCCCAAGGTCTGTCAGGCGCTAGAATTGGATGATATAGTCACGGACCCGATGTTCGACTCGATAGAGGCACGAAGCAGAAAGGCTGCAGAACTCGTATCCCTATTCGATTCCAGGTTTGCAAGCAAAACCAGGAGCGAATGGCTGGAAATACTCGGAAAGGCCGGATGTATATGCACTCCGGTTCAGACTCCTACAGAAGTTTCCAACGACCCGCAGGCCCTTGCAAACAAGTATTTCGTGGAATACGATCATCCGAAATACGGTATGACAAAGATGGTCGGATTCCCCTGGGATTTTAGCGACACTCCCGCAGAATGCTCCAAACCGGCCCCCGAACTCGGAGAGCACACCGAGGAGATCCTTCGGGAAGTAGGTTACACCAACGAGCAGATAGCTGAGATCATTGGCAAAATGTGAACATACCATTTTAGGAGCTTGATCAAAAATCGCATGGCCGCATTCGAGCGGTCATGCAGCCCGTACGCATGCCCGCGGAGGCTAAACGAAACAGGGCTAGCCTGTTCCATATCTCAGAGCGCTTGCATTCCTCTAGTCCTTCATGTAAAAAGATCACAGGGGGTGGCTCTATTGGTCCATTTCAGAATCGAATGGATTACAATGGTGACAATAAGCAACCTTCCCCCTGTAGTGGCGCAGTAACCCATGGCCTCGAGAGAACTTCACGAATACAGATGAAAACGTGACCTAAATCAGGTTTGCAATCACATACACGGGTTTATTTGCGGGTCATAGACCAAGTATTTCCAAATCCGTGCAACGCTGCTACGCCTTGTCTCAACTAATTCTTAACAGAGCATGACCCATGAATGATTGTGGACACGGACAGTCTCCAGGAATTGGTAACGATGAAAACGAGAATGTCGTGGATCTGAACGCAGTCCGTTTTTTCAATATCTCTTCCGACATCCTCTGCACATTTGCATTTGACGGTTCTTTCAAGAGTCTTAACCCGGCTTTTACGAGAATCCTGGGATGGGAGCTAAAAGAGGCTTACCTGAAGCCATGGGTTGAGTTCATCCATCCTGACGACCTAGAGAAGGCCACCGAAGCGTTTAAGGACCTCACCAAAGGTATTGCCAGAAACCAGGTGAGGATTCGAAGCCTCCACAAGGATGGATCATACCGATATATCTCCTGGAATAGCTTGCCGGTTGTCAAAGATGCGTTGATTTTCAGTGCCGGCAGGGATGTGACAGACCTGAAGGCATTAGAGGAAGCTCTCGAGAGCTACAAAGGGGAATTGGAACGTCGAATTGAAGAACGAACCGCATCACTTAATGAAATCAACGAAAAACTGGCCCATGAGATATCCGTTCGTAACAGGGTCGAGCATGATTTGAAGGAGAGAGAATCCAGACTGAAAGAGGCTCAGAGCATGGCTCACCTCGGAAGCTGGGAATATGATGTGCTTACTGATCATCTGAACTGGTCAGACGAGATATTCAGGATTTTTGAAATAGATTCTTCGAAATTCGGGGCCTCATATTCAGCTTTTATCAACACCATTCATCCAGATGACAGAGATACCGTAAACCAGGCCTATACCTCTTCCTTAATAAACAAGACACCTTACGAAATAATACATAGATTAAAATTGCCAGACGGGCGAATCAAACATGTTCATGAGAAATGCCGCACATTCTACGATGATGCAGGCAATCCTATCCGATCTGTCGGAACGGTTCAGGATATTACCGAACAGAGGATGTTTGAAGAAAGTCTTGCGCAGAGTGAACAGAAGTTTCGCCTGGTGGCAGAAACAATTAATGACGTTTTCTGGATAAGTGAACTGGGACTGAGCAGGCTCATTTACGTCAGTCCGGGATACGAAAAAGTCTGGGGCCGACCCACTTCCAGCCTCTATCAGGCGCCCGACACTTTTTTGGACGCAGTTCATCCAGATGATTATGAACTTGCCAAGAAAATGATGACCCAGTTCCATGTCAAGGGACTTATTTACTCTTACGAATACCGAATTGTCCAGCCCAACGGCTCAGTCCGATGGATATTCGAAAGAGGTTTTCCTGTAGTAGATTCACAGGGAGAAATCACAAGTATTTGTGGTGTCTCAACTGACATTACCGAACGCAAGAACATTGAGGAGAGGCTAAGAAAGAGCGAACGCCAGTATAGGCTGGTTGTGGAGAAATCATCAGATGTCATATGGATCCTAGACCCGTATTCTCAAATGTTCTCATTTGTTTCAGCCGGGGTGAAAAACGTTTTCGGATACACTACAGAGGAAGCCATGGCCATTCCGATGGTTGACTGGATTGCCCCGGAATGGAAGACAATGACAATGAATGCGCTCAAAAGTTTGATTGACGGTGAATCACGTTCGTTCGTTTTGGAATTAGAGGTCTTTCAAAAGAGCGGTAAAAAGATTTGGTGCGAGATTACAGCCTCTCGCTGGAGGGATGAAGACAGCGGCCTCGTGCAAATAGCCGGGGCTTCCAGGGACATAAGCGATCGTAAACTTGTGGAAGAGTCCCTAAAAAGTAGTGAAGAGCGTTTCAGGCAGGTTTCGGAGCTTACAGGGGAATGGATTTGGGAAGTTGACAAACGCGGAATGTTCATCTTCTGTAGCTCTGCAGTCAAGAACATCATAGGATACTCACCTGAGGAACTGGTAAACAGGAAGACGTGCTGGGAGATCATTGCATCTGTTGATGAATATGAGTCTAATAAGTGTTTTCGCAACCAGTTTGACCTCATGCAGGAATACCATGCCCTTGTCTGCGAATATGTTCATAGGGATGGCTCTACGGTAACCATTGAATCGAGCGGATTTCCGGTAAGGGACGCTGAGGGAAATTTTGAGGGTTTCAGTGGGACCAACAAGGACATTTCCGAGAGGGTCAGGGCCACCGAGTCCCGTGAATTGCTTGCAGCCGTTGTTGAATCGGGAATGGACTCGGTTGTGGTGACAGACACAAAAGGGACGATAAAATATGTAAACCCGGGTTTTGAAAGATCAAGTGGGTATTCTTCGGATGAAGCGCTAGGGCTTAATCCTAGGGTTCTTAAGAGTGGGCTTCAGGATGACCGCTTCTACAGAAATTTATGGGAGACGATCACGGCCGGCAGGGTCTGGAGCGGCCACTTCATCAACAGGAGAAAGGACGGAACTTTATTCGAGGAAGACGCTGCAATCTCTCCGATATTCAATGCGGAAGGCCAAATAACGAATTACGTTGCAGTGAAGAGGGATGTTACCCGGGAAATGGCCCTGCAAAAGCAGCTTTTCCAATCCCAGAAAATGGAGGCGATCGGAACGCTCGCCGGCGGTATAGCGCATGACTTCAACAACATCATATTCGCAATTATCGGATATACCGAACTGGCGCTCGATTCCCTCCCCAACGACGGTGAAGCCCGCAAAGACCTCATGCATGTTCTGGACGCCAGTTCCAGAGCTGCAGACATGGTCCGACAAATACTCACCTTCAGTCGTCAGACCGAACTAGAGAAGAAGCCCATTGATATCGGTCCGCTCGTAAAGGAGGGGGTCAAGTTTCTCCGGGCAACAATTCCATCTACCATAGGCATACGCCAACAAATAGAGCCAAGCATTGGCAATATCATGGCAAATCCAACCCAAATGCACCAGGTGCTAATGAATCTGTGCACAAATGCGGCCCATTCCATGAGGGATTCGAAGGGCACAATGACAATCAGGCTTAATCAGATTCATCTCGACCAGGAATTTTGCTCAAGGCATGCTCTGGAATCGTCGGGAAACTACGTTCGGCTCACTGTCGAAGACACTGGACATGGCATACCACCTGAGATAATACAGAAAATTTTTGAACCTTACTTCACCACCAAGAAAATTGACGAAGGGACCGGCATGGGGTTGGCAGTGGTTCATGGCATAGTGACGAGTCATGGTGGGGCCATGACGGTCAAAAGCACACCGGGAGTCGGTTCCGTTTTTGAGGTGTTTTTCCCGGTCATCGAATCAGGTCAGGATGCTGGTAGCTTAGCTGATGTTTCGTCGGTTCCTGCCGGTGTGGAACGAATCTTATTACTCGAGGATGAAGATATCATACTTGAAATGGAAAAGGCCATGCTGCAACACCTAGGTTACCAGGTCACAGCAGCAAGAGACCCAGAGCAGGCTCTGCAGATTTTTAGCGCCGATCCCAAAGCTTTCGACCT
>CALDNG010000341.1 GCA_937915285.1 uncultured Desulfomonile sp.
GTGGAATTCTGGTATTTGCTGAGCGGAAAGCTAAAAATGGCTCTGGATAAGACAGTTTACAACCTGAAGGCTGGCGATGTGGTTTTCCTGACTTCCGAAATGCCGACACAGTGGATAAATCCTGGGCCCGGCGTGGCCAAGCTGCTATGGCTTAAGGTTAAGTAATCCGTATTGATTTTAGGTGCCAGAAATTTATTTTTATCTGGGGGAACAAACGGTTCACTGCATAGTCAATCATTCAAACATTTGAGAGATTCGCTGTAATCAGGCATCTCATGAAGGCAAAACCAATGAACCGTAATCGGCAAACTGAATCCAGATTCAGAATACCCATCGAAACAACTCCCAGAATTGACAGCTTAATGAAGCAACTCAGCGACGGTCCCTAGACCAATCCGCCGATATTTTCTTGACCTTAAAATCAAGTCGTTATAAATGTTATAAGTTTTACTTAAATCATGACTATATCGGTAGCGTCTGCGATGCTAAAATTCCGACATATTTGAAATCTTAACGGAGAATGGAAATGATACCTGTTTGCGAGCCGGCTTTAGACGGGCGTGAGATGGAGTATGTTCGTGATTGTATAGAAACGAGCTGGATCTCATCCGCCGGCAAGTTCATAACGATGTTTGAGGACAAGTTCAGCGAGTACTGCGGAGTTCCCCATGGTATCGCCTGCAGCAGCGGAACTACTGCCATACACCTCGCCCTGGTGGCCCTCGGGATAGGTCATGGGGATGAAGTCATAATTCCGGATTTTACACTCATTGTATCGGCAAACATGGTCATACTGGCGGGCGCCAAACCGGTTCTGGTCGATGTCGATGAACGGACCTGGTGTATTGACCCATCGAAGATAGAGGAAAAAATAACCCCGCGAACCAAGGCCATCATGGCTGTCCACATGTATGGACATCCCTGCGATATGGTAAAGATCAATGAAATAGCCAAACGCCACAATCTGTATGTGATTGAGGACTGCGCCGAGGCTCATGGGGCTGAAGTCAACGGGGTAAGGGTAGGGGCGCTGAGCGATGTGGCCTGTTTCAGTTTTTACGGTAACAAAATACTGACTACCGGCGAGGGTGGTATGTGTGTATGCAAAGATGACCGTCTCGCCGCTAGAATGAAGCTGCTCTGTAATCAAGGATTCGGAGAGCCGCGATTTGTGCATCAGGTCGTCGGATTCAACTATCGTCTCACAAATGTTCAGGCGGCAATAGGATTGGCCCAGACGGAAATGGTAGAGCAAAAGGTACAGAAAAAGAGATGGATAGGCCAGAAATACAATGAACTTCTGTCCGACTGGGATCATGCTACACTTCCTGTTGAGGAACCGTGGGCCAAGAACGTTTACTGGATGTACGGCATAGTCATCAAGCCAAGTCTTGGCATGACCAAGGACGAGGTCATGACGAAACTCAAGGATAAAGGTGTGGACACGAGGTCCTTTTTCTGTCCGATGTCGTTGCAGCCGGCCTATAAGGGAGCTGATCCCAGGTTCCCAGATGTCAATGGCGCCTATCCTGTGTCAGTGAATTTGTGGAATACAGGGCTCTACCTGCCCTCCGGTCTGCCGCTTACAGAGGAACAGATAAAAATAGTCGCCGACAAAGTAAAGGAACTAAAACCCTGAAGTCGGACAAAAGCTGGAAACCGGAAAAAACTATACAAAATCAAAGCAATCAAAGTGTTAAAAGCTTACGTATCATGGGATTCTTTCCTTTAAATATATCGGAGGTTGTCTAAATGAGCGATCCACGCGTCTCAATAGTCCTGGCCACTTATAATGAAAAAGAAAATATACTTGATACTATCAATAGCATATTTGAGAACGTTAAGGATTCAGTAGAAGTTATTGTTGTGGATGATGACTCCACGGACAAGACGTGGAAGATAGTTGAGGATCTAAATGATCCTAGGGTTGTGGTCATTCGTAGGGTGGCTACTCGAGGTCTGGCCTCGGCCTTCAATAGGGGCATAATCGAATCCAGGGGTGAAATAGTCGGTTGGATGGATGCCGATATGTGCATGCCACCGTCGCTTTTACCGGACATGATAGAAAAACTCTCCGAGTACGACATAGTCGTAGGGTCACGTTACGCAGACGGGGGAATAGACGACCGCGCAGCCCTTCGCGTGATATCAAGCAGGCTCATCAACGGTCTGGCTGGTCTTGTGCTCGGTTACGGCATCAAGGATTATGATAGCGGTTTCGTGGCGCTCAGAAGATCCGTTTTTGACAAGGTATCCATTATACCGACCGGTTATGGCGCTTACTTTATGGAATTTCTCTATACCTGTCGAAAGAAGGGACTAACGGTCTACGAACTGCCATACGTTTTCAAGGATCGCTCAAAGGGAGTTTCCAAGTCAGCCCCTAGCATTCTGAAATTTTTCAGGACAGGTCTCCAGTATGTGTTTCGCATATTTGTGGCCAGATTCAGGAAGATTGACTGATGACTCACGAAATACTCAAACCCGGATTTGAGCGTAAGGATGACAGGGGAACTTTCAGGGAAATCCTGAATTCCGGTCAGTGGGAAGCTCTGAACTGGGCGCACATGAACAAGGGTTCGGTCCTCGGTAATCACTACCACAAGAGGACGGTTGTGTTCTTGCATGTCGTTAAAGGCTCTGCCTTCATCAGGACAGTCAATATTGATACTGGCGATCGTGACGAGTTCAATGTTGCGTCAGGGCAGGGGGTCATGCTCAGTACCTACGAATCACATGCAATTCATTTTACCGAAGAATCCGAGGTGATCATGCTCAAATCAAGCCGGTTTGATCCTGGAGACCCTGACACATACCATTTCGAAGTCTGATCATTCGGCTATTTTTCTGGTTGAATTAGTGGAACCTTACGAATACGAAACATTATATCATCACGAGACATCCTACTGGTGGTTCAGGGGTCTTCATTCCATCATTATTGATATGATGAAGAGCCTTGGACTCACCGCTCAATCCCGTGTTCTCGACGCTGGTTGCGGGACCGGCCGCAACCTTCAGTTAGTAAATGAACGCATCACCTCCCTGGCTTATGGCTTCGACATAGCCTCTGCTGCAGCGCCTTTCTGGCCTAAAAGGAACCTCGACAAGGTGTGTTTGGCCTCTGCTAACGAAATACCTTTTAAATCAGGCTCTTTTGACGCCGTGGTCTCAGTTGATCTTCTGGAATGTGACGCAGTTGATGAGCGAAAGGCTATGGGCGAACTTTGCAGGGTCCTCAAGCCCCAGGGATTGATGATTCTGGTCGTGCCGGCCTATGACTGGTTGATGTCTGAGGAGCACCACAGGGCAGTCGGAGCGTCCCGGCGTTACAGCGTCAGAAAGCTCAGGGACCTGGCCACGGTTTACCCATTGAATGTTCAAAAAACCACTCACCTTTTCGCTTCAATGTTACCCTTGGTGGCTGCATACCGACTTCTTTTGCCTTATTTCAGAAAACCCTCCTCCGAAAAGCCGATTTCGGAAATAAAGCCGATGAACCAGTTTGCCGATAGAGTTCTCTACGGCGCCGTAAAGCTTGAAGGAAAAATTATTCAGAAAACGGGCTTACCGTTTGGAAGCTCTATAATGATGATTCTTGAGAAGGTCCGTTAAAGATGGAAAACAAAGCATGGCAACTCGGCGCGCCCGGCACCGTCATCTACGAATTGTTTGATTCGCTCCGAAAAAACCTGAACCGAAAACTGGTAACATATCTCCTGGGTTCAAGAGGAGACTGCCGGTCAATGGTAGTGCTGGAGGCCGGATCAGGACCTGCCTATGCCTCATCCCTGTTTTCGTCCGACTCCAGGGTTGACCTGGCGGTGGCCATTGACATCGATCACGAAGCCCTGAGTCAGGCAAGGAAGAGAGACCCAAAACTTTGCCTGGTAGTCGCAGACCTCAACAATCTGCCCTTCCGCAATGGCTGCGTCGAATTGTCATGGAACAGCAGCACTCTCGAACACCTTGACTGCCCATCGGACGCATTGTGCGAGATGCACAGGGTCACCCGATCCGGAGGCTCCGTATTTGTGGGGGTGCCAAATCTATACGGCCCTCTCGGCTTTCAGAAGTTCATTCAGGACACTTCGACCGGAACCTGGATCGGTAAAACCTATAGCTGCTCGGAACTCACCGAGATGATGAAAAACGCCGATCTAAAGCCAAAAGACTCCATAAATTATTTCTTCAGGTTTTTCGTAGGCGTGCTTGCTGAGAAATAGCCTCAGGAAAACCGAATGGCCGTTTGCCACGGGTAACAATGCTTCACAACACATTCTGTCACATCAAAGGCATAGGACATAAGACCGAAAGAAGGCTCTGGGACCAGGGCGTCCTTGGCTGGGAAGATGTAATAAAATCCAGGATAACCGGCTCGTCAACCCTGATCAGTCAATCCCTTGTGTACGGGGTCAAGGAATCCATGGCACAACTTGACCAGGACAATGCCAGGTTTTTCTCGGATATGCTGTCAGTGACCGAAGCATGGCGGCTGTTTCCGACTTTCCGACACAGCATTGCTTACCTTGATATTGAAACAAACGGAATGTCTGGATCCATGGAGAGGATAACCACAATCTCACTTTTCGATGGCGCTGCCATTCACTACTATGTGAGCGGTGTCAACCTGGACAGGTTCGCCCGGGATGTAGAAAACTTCCTGCTCCTCGTGACCTACAATGGTAAGTGCTTCGATCTGCCCGTAATCAGGAGGCTTCTGGGAGCGCCCATGAATCAGGCCCATATTGATTTGAGGTACCTACTGAACAGCCTAGGTTACCGTGGAGGGCTCAAGGGTTGCGAAAAACAACTCGGCATAGACAGGGAGGATCTGGATGGCCTGGACGGTTATTTTGCGGTTCTACTGTGGCAGGATTACATAAGGAATAAAAATCCTAAGGCGCTGGAGACTCTGCTTGCCTACAACATCCTCGATGCAGTGAACCTCGAACCCTTGATGATAAGGGCATTCAATCTCAAGCTTCAGTCAACCCCCTTCACTGATTCATACCTGATCGCTGAAAATTCGATTCCCCCTGAAAATCCCTTTCGAGCCGATTTTGAAACGGTTGAACGTATCAAATCCAGAATATCGGGCTCATATTCTTAAGACTCAACCATAAATTCTTCGGGCTCTAGCCACGGGTCAGGGCGTATCTCAGTCTGAGGGAATTGGTAACAACGGAAACGGAACTCAGCGCCATGGCTGCTGCCGCGAACACTGGGTTGAGCATGATTCCAAAAGACGGATAAAGCGCTCCGGCCGCTATGGGGATTCCTATCACGTTGTAGAAGAAGGCCCAGAACAGGTTCTGCCTGATAACTTTCATGGTTTTCTTGGAGAGTTTTATTGCAGAGGCTACGAGTCGAACATCGCTCTTCATAAGCGTGATGTCGGAAGCTTCCATGGCAATGTCGGCGCCTGCCCCTATGGCTATACCGATGTCTGCTGAACTCAAGGCAGGAGCGTCGTTTATTCCATCTCCCACCATTGCCACAACCCGACCTTCCGACTGAAGTCTGGATATTTCATCTGCTTTGGCTCCCGGTAGAACCTCGGCGAGCACATAGTCGACTCCGACAATCCCGGCGGTAGCCATGGCTGTCTGAATGTTGTCTCCTGTTATCATTCCGACCTTCAGGCCCATGGATTTCAACTCCGAGATTGCCTGGGCTGCCTCATCCCTTGGGGTGTCGGAAATAGAAATCAAGCCAAGCGGATTTCCTCCAAGGCTTACAAACACGCAGGTCCGTCCGGAATTCGCTTCTTTAAGCGCTTCAGACTTCAACTCATCAACCCTGAAGCCCTCTGACTCAATGAAACTGGATGTTCCCAATGCTACCGGTTCCTGTGCGATACGGGCTCTGGCGCCTTTTCCTGAAACAGCCTCGAATTGATCTATCGAGAGTTTTTCCAGTTTACGGACTTCTGCCTCAAGTACGATCGCCTTGGCAAGCGGATGCTCGGACATCGTTTCAACCGATGCCGCAATCTGAAGCAGGAAATCCGTTGAAACACCTTCCGCAGGGATCACGTTCGTAACCTGAGGGCTACCCTTGGTCAAGGTCCCGGTCTTGTCAAAAATCACTGTGTCAAGTTTATACGCTCGCTCCAGGATTTCCCCACCCTTGATCAGAATCCCTTTCTCAGCTCCGGCCCCCGTCCCTACCATGACAGCGGTTGGAGTAGCCAGACCCATAGCGCAAGGGCAGGCTATGATCAGGACGGAAACGAAATTGAGAAGAGCCCTGGAGAAATCAGGTGTAGGCGCCAGAAAATACCAGAAAATGAAAGTAAGTGTGGCAATGGAAATCACCACTGGTACAAATATGGACGAAATCCTGTCGGCAATCCTCTGTATGGGCGCTTTGGAGCCCTGAGCCTCCTCAACCATCCTGATAATCTGCGAAAGCGCCGTCTCGGCCCCAATTCGGGTAGCCATGAAAGTCAAAGCGCCGCTTTTGTTGACGGTAGCCCCGAAAACCTCATCATCAACGGTTTTATTCACAGGCATGCTCTCGCCGGTTAGCATGGATTCATCAACTGCGGAATCTCCAGAGACAACGAGACCGTCGGTAGGGATTTTTTCTCCAGGCCTAACAAGTATAATGTCGCCTCGAGTCAAAAGTTCCACCGGAATGTCAATGCTCTGGCCGTCTCTGATTACTCTGGCAGTTCTCGGCCTCAGTTCCGCTAGTTTCTTTATAGCCTGTGAAGTCCTTGACTTGGCTCTAGCCTCAAGAAAACGACCGAGGATTATGAGCGTGATTATCATGGACGAGCCGTCGAAGTAAAGATGGGGCATGCTGTGCCCATCTGCAAAAAAATCCGGGTTAAAAGTCGCAAAAACCGAATAAAGATAGGCCGACATGGATTCAATGGCCACAAGCGTATTCATGTCCGACGTTTTTTGCTTTAGAGCCTTCAAGGCCCCGATCAGGAAACGGTCCCCTACCCAGAAAACCACGGGAGTCGTCAGGATGAACTGCAGGATTGAGAGGACAAAGAAATTGGAGTGCCCCCAGTCGCTAAACATTGGAGCCATTGATACCCCATGGACGGCTATGCTAAGCACTGCCCCAACCATGAGTTTAAGCTTTAGGTCACGGATTTCCTCCAACCTGAACTGTTCGGCTGGATCCACCAAGTCCTGGTCCACAACTCCCAGGTATTCATAGCCGGCGTCTTCAAGAACCTCCTTCATCACTTTAAGATCGACAGGTTTGGTCGGGTCAGTTGTTAATGATACCTTGGATGACGCAAGGTTTACCTCGGCGTCGCTGACCCCCTCAACCGTCTTCAGGATGTTCTCAACACGGCGAACACACGCTGCGCAACTCATACCACCGACCGATATGACGGTTCTTTGCGGCTCGACCCTGTCTTGCGAAACTACCTGGATCACCTCATAACCCAGATCGGATATCTTCGTTTTTATTTCTTCCAATCCAAGAACTTCCGGACGGAAATCCACGGATGCCTTTTGCGAACTAAAGTTAA
>CALDNG010000342.1 GCA_937915285.1 uncultured Desulfomonile sp.
ACGGTCCGGTAGAGGAAGTCCACATCAGCCTCGATCACCTCACCTCAACGTGCCCAGCAAGATAGCTGCTGCAGGAATAACAGCGCACATGGGAAAAGACGGCGCATCTGAGCGACCAGGCCTGTTTTGCCACTCAAATCCATTCAGATTGACCTGAGATGAGATTTTGGCCTTGGCCAACAGCCTGTCGAAAGCCGGGTCATGGGTCAAGCCCCAAAACGCTTACGGCCTTTAGACGCGCTTTCTTAGTCCGATTTTTGAATGTGAACAACACGCTGGGGAATCGGGAAGATTATACCTTTGCTGTTGAAGACGTCATATATTGTTCTGTTGAGTTCATGCTGCATCAAGCCCCTTTCGGCAGGGGTGTGAGCCCAGCACAACAGTTCAAAATCGAGGCCGGATTCACCCAAGGCCCTCAGGCGAACACGTGGCTCAGGTTTTGGTGAAACGAGCGTTTCTCTCCTAGCTATGTCAAGCAATGTCGCTTCCACTTCGTCCAGGTCTGATCCGTAGGCCACACTGAGTTTGATTCTTACCCTGTGATGCGCTGCCGGAGCGCTTTCATTAATTATTTTTGAATTAGCGATTATGGAATTTGGAATACATATAAGTACATCGTCCCTGGTAACAATCCTGGTGCTCCGCAGCCCTATTTCGGTGATAGCCCCTCTTTCGCCAGTGCCAAGAACAACATAATCACCCTGTTTGAAGGGCCTGTCCATGAACAGATTAACGCCTCCAAAAAAATTTGCGAGGGTATCTTTTGCCGCCAGAGCGACTGCCAATCCGGCTATTCCGGCAGAGGCCAGCAAAGGCGTTATGTTTACCTGCCACACGGAAAGCAGCATGAAGCCTGCATTGACCAAAATAATGGCTACCGCCAGGTTAGTCAGGAACTGCAAGGCCTCGACAGAATAGATTCTTGATGTAGTCTTTCTGCGACTGAGCAGCCTCAACGTCTGACTTAGGGTTACAGTCCAAACCACAATCAGTACGGACTCTATGACCGCCATCACCACAAAACCTGACCCTGAGGCCTTATCAAGAAGATGGGGAGCAGCCTTGTGAGCCGAACCGAGGATAACCGTTAGCCATGACGCCCGGATAAGAGAAACCGCGTTAATGTTTTCGAGGTCAAATTTGTGCCTGCTTTTCAAGGAATTGAGGAATCGAATGGACAAAAGCCGAAAAATCGTGGCCGTAATTATACCGGCAAGCAGAATGATCACACCCTCCAGTAACTGATGGGCCCTCAGTAAACCTATCAATCCCTCCAGAAAGGAGGTTAAAGCCTTCATAAAAGCCCTCCCGGAAGATTCAAGTCGATACCCCACCTGATCAGGACTTCACCTGTGCCAAATGACTCACTGCCAGAACACTGCCGGCGTCCATAAAATCGCTGATCATCTCTCCAAAAACGCCTGCCCTCATGCGCCTAACGGTTGACGCCACGCTTGCTTCAAATCCATTACATTCGCTTTGACGGCGGTCTTTTCGTCCAGCCCTTTTATTTCAAGAAAACAATCATCTGTAATAACACCTATTTGAGAAGCGGGATAGGCCTCAAAAAGCTTCTCGAACCCAGCCTGGAATTCGGGACTGACAGATACGAGAAATCTGCCTGGGCTCTCCGAAAACAGAGCCTCGTCAGTTCTAACAATATTCTGTGTTGCCAATTTGCTAATTGAAACTGACGCGCCAAACCCTCCTGAGAAGCAACTCTCCGACAAGGCTACCCCCAAACCACCATCGGACAAGTCATGAACTGATGCCAGCCACCGCTTCATTATCGCTTGATGGATCGATCTGTAAATTTTAATGTAAGACGCTGGGTCAGTAACTTTTGGGACATTTTCACCGATTAAGCCTTTAGATGCAAAATACTCTGAGGCTCCCAATTCGTTCCTTGTCATTCCGATTACGTATATTAGGTCACCTGGCTTTTTGAAGTCCGGGGTCAAACAAAGTCGGATATCGGGAACAATCCCGACAGCCGTAAAAAGCACTGTCGGAGGAATGGATATCTTTGTGTCACCTATGGAATAATCGTTTTTCATGCTGTCCTTACCGGATATGCATGGTATGCCGTAAGCAATACAGACATCGTATAGCGCCTGATTGGCGCGAACCAGTTGGGCCAGCTTGTATTCTCCATCCGGGGTTTTTGGTGACTGCACAGGGTCACACCAGCAGAAATTGTCAAGACCCGCCATATGATCAGGATTGGCCCCCACACACACGATGTTACGCACCGCCTCGTCTATCACACAGGCCATCATGTGATAGGTGTCCAGGTCCGAGTACCTCGGGGCTATCCCGCAACCAACGGCAACGCCCCTGAACCTGTCCAGAGCGGGTCTGACAACAGCAGCGTCGCCAGGTCCATCATTTGTCACACCGATTAAAGGTTTTATAACCGAACCTGCCTGAACCTCATGATCATACTGCCTGACCAGGCTCTCCTTGGAACAGACATTCCATCGACCAAGGATAGAAAGAAGATCTGAAGTGAGATCTTCATTGGAACTGACAAGGTGCTGACTGTGAGAGGGAGGATCCCATCGGGCCTTAAGTCTCATACTGGGCAGACCATCGTGAAGGAAATCCAGTGGCAATAAAGCAACAGTTTGGGAACCCCAAAGGACAGTGAAGAAGCCATCGTCGGTGAATTCACCCATGTCGGTAGCCTGCACGTCCAACCTCTTGGATAGGGACAGGAAATCATTGAGATGTTGGGGTGGAACAGCGACCGTCATCCTCTCCTGAGCCTCGGAAAGTAATATTTCCCAAGGCTGGAGTCCCTCATATTTTAATGGGGCTTTGTCCAGCGTAAGCCTTGCGCCTCCAGCTTCTGTGGCCATTTCACCCACCGACGAAGACAGACCGCCGGCGCCATTATCCGTTATAGATGAATAAAGGCCGAGATCCCTCGCCATAAGCAGGAAATCTGTCATCCTTTTCTGGGTAATAGGGTCTCCGATTTGAACTGCGCTCACTGGAGAGCCTTCATGAAGTTCCTCCGAAGAAAAAGTAGCCCCGTGGATTCCATCCTTTCCAATTTTCCCACCCACCATCAGTATTCGGTCACCCGGGTTGGCTTTTTTAATGTGCGCAGGTTTGCCGTTTATAGTCCGAGGCATCAGTCCACCCGTGCCACAAAAAACAAGCGGTTTGCCTAAATATCGCTCATCAAACACCACAGCGCCGTTCACAGTAGGAATTCCGCTCTTGTTTCCACCATGTTCTACACCCTCTCGAACGCCTTCAAACACGCGTTTAGGATGCAACAACCGCGGGGGAATCACCCCTTTAAAATCAGGAGGAGCAAAACAGAATACGTCTGTATTGAAAATCAGTTTTGAACCCAGACCTGTGCCGAAAGGATCCCTGTTAACACCTACTATACCGGTGAGCGCCCCTCCGTAAGGATCAAGGGCAGATGGCGAGTTATGGGTTTCTACCTTCACAACAAGGTTCCAGTCATCATCGAATTTTATTACTCCGGCATTGTCCTTAAACACGGAAAGGCAGAAATCATCTTCACCTAGACCATCCCTTATCTGCTGTGTGGATCTCTGTATATAGGTCTTGAAAAGGCTGTCTATAATCGTAGTTGAGCCCTGATGTTCGTATTCTATAATTGCGTTGAATATTTTATGTTTGCAGTGTTCAGACCAGGTCTGGGCAAGCGCCTCGAGTTCACAGTCCGTAATCTTGTCCGATAGGCCAGCAGCTCTTCTCTGTTCCATAAAGGTCTTGTCACGAAAGAATTCCTGGATCACTTTCATCTCTTCCAAGGAAAGCGCCAGGATGCCCTCTTTACTAATCCGCAACAAATCTTCATCCGAGACGTTCAAATCAATAGTCTCGACCCTGACTTCCGATTTGGACGAGACCTTCGGTACGGTAATTTCGGAACGATCTTCGTCCGGCCCATATACTTTCCAGGTCTGGATCAATTCGTTGGCTAGCAGGTCTTTAGCTATCCTTTCGGCCACTTCCCTGTTTATCTGTCCGGTCAGGAAATACAATTTACGCGTGTAAACCCCCTCACCCGGCGAAAAGTCGCTTCCAATTGTGCGTTGGATGGCTTCTTTGGCAGTTCTGCCAACATTATCAGTTACACCGGGTTTGAACCCCACTTCAATTAGCCAGTCACACGGCATTGAAATGGGATGATCAATCGAAACTTCATGAATGACGGGATCACGAAAAACATCTTCACCCAGCAAAAGAAGCTGCTCAAAAGACAGGCTCCTGTCTATGATGAAACTATCTGCCACCCGAATGCCTTCAAGTTGGATTCCAAGATCACTCCCAACCCTGTTCAGGAGCCTTTTCCCGTTTGGGTCAGGCAAATCGGCCACAAGACATAACTCTATTCTATGAGGCATTACATAATCCTCGCTAATGATCGTATTATTAATGATGTTTGTTTCTTAG
>CALDNG010000343.1 GCA_937915285.1 uncultured Desulfomonile sp.
GACTCATAATTTACCCACCCGTCCCGTTCTCCGCCTACAATCACAAGGGATTTCAAATCCGGGAAATCCCTTCTGGCTTCGTCGAACTTAGCAGCGTTATCCGAATCGGTGATTACACATCGTATGTGGCTGGCGTCAAGCCTATACCTTAAGTCTTTCTCCGTTAGCTGGGTCGTTCCCGGAACCGCTATCAGGCCGGACTTGATCATTCCAATCATGCTCTCCCACCATTCGGGGACTCGAGACATGACTATCATCACATGGTCGTTCCTTTTCAGACCCAGTGAGTCTAGTGCGTTAGCAACCTGATTGGAGCGGTCACGAAACCAGGCGTATCCGAGACGCCTGTCAGGAGCCCCATCCCCAGACCAAAGCATCATCAATAAAGACTCATCCTCAGCGAATCTGTCCACCACGTCAAATCCAAAGTTGTAATATTCCGGGCACTCGAGCCTGAACTCTTCGTATGTTTGCCGATAGCTACGCATGTTGTGACCAGAACGCGAATCATTTCCCATATTCCTTTTTCTCCTTAAAATCTGGCTAGCGATAGGTCCCTATGCAATTACAAAGCTATCAGGGACCCTAGGCCGACAGATCCAAAATTAACTTTTTACTATGATTCAAACTATTTAAAAGGTCAACCGATTTTCCCGTATGTAGACCCCCTGGAGGCTCAGTTGTGAAAGAAAGGGAGAAACTGGCACACGTTATGGATGAAATCTGAAAGAGCAATATCAAGTTGTTTGCAATGCCATAGGGTCTTTCCATATCCAGGGCCGATTATGGATCGACCGCCATGTCGCCGGTTTGGAAGAATTTGGGGAGTGTTGGTAAAAGGGGTGGGCGGGGGTGGAAGTCATGAAGGGGCCTTTTTTATCTTAGCCTGGACTTTGGCTTTGCATTCTGGACAAATCCCATGTGATAAGCCAACATTCATGTTGTCTTTGAGGTAATCTTCCAGTCTATGCCAGTAGTCTTGATCATCACGGATTTTCTTGCACCATGCGCAGATTGGTAGGAGCGATCTGAGTTCATTAATCTCGGACGTGTCATCAATAATGGCCACGACGTAACACTTGTCTCCATGATTAAAGGGAAGTGTCGATACGTCTAAAATAGCTTCTGAAACTAGTTCATCCCTAATGACCTTCAAATTCGCCTTGACATGTTTCGATTTCTTACCATCAAAAGTTGTCGTGATACATTTCCTCAAGACACATTCCTCACAAAATGGCGTCTGACCGCAGACCAATCCGTCCCCCTGGGAATTCACACAATTTAGAGCTTCACCGCAAAGTTTTTGAAAGTTCACTTTAGAATCTTTGTCAGTAAAATGAGAGGCAGACTGATTGCAGTAGACTATCCTGACATCTTTATCGAATACAAAGATATATGAGGAAAGAGCGTCCAAAAGGTCAGTCAGAAAAGGAAGCGTTTTTAGAATAGAGTCCATTTGCTTTTATCTCTGGTGAAATTTCTCACATTATCTTGACAGAAACGGGGCTATTTTTCCACTCTATGTTGATTCGAGGGGAAGAATTATCAGAATAGATGGATATTGAAAGAGGGCGGCGCTTTAACGGAGCGAGTATGGACGTAAGCGCTGATCATGTTGGTCTGGCTTCCACCTAGACCTTTTAAGCAACCAAACCGGTCCGAGTTCTTTTGCTCGGAACCCCATACAGTGAGAAACCAGGTCCGGTGTCCAAAATAATGATGACAGAAAATAAGTCAGTTTAATGCGAAAAACAGCTGCCCCATCTTACCAGCAAAGGCATCGGCGAAGGAGCGGGATTTTGTCTGGCTGTGATCCACGGAATTGTCGCAAGTCGTGGAGGCTCCATTACCGTTCATATCATTCGAGCCCCTGGGAACAAAAACAAGGCGCGGCGCCCAGCGCAAGGTGGAGTTAAAAAGGACTCTCATGAATGACTCAGTGGCTGGTGGCGAATATTCATTTCAGTTCATGACTGGAAGACAGGTTCGTCACTGGATTCTTCTACCTTGCGGTTCTATCCTGCTGCAGACAAATGCCCGGAACTGGCATTGATTTGGAAAAAAATTAGAGCCGCATTCATATCTGTGATATTCTCAGCTACGCAAGTTGGTTACATCTACTCGTCCGCGAGGTGGGGTGATGGGAAAAGTGTTCAGGGTTAATGCCGTTTGGGGAGCCTTGATTTGTTTCGCCTTGCTAACCTTGTCATTAAGTGTTTGCCCAACTCTCGCATCTACCACCGGCACGAGCCATTCTTTGACGAGCTATGCCGGTTCCCAAAGTTGTCGTAAATGCCACGAAAAATTCTACAGATTGTGGGTCTTATCCCACCACGGCCTAGCAATGCAGCCATTTACGGAGGAATTTGCCGTCGCCAGACTGACCCCTTCCGACAATGACACGATGATCGGAACTGATGGGTTTAATTACGAATTTGTCTCTGGAAATGGCTATATTGTTGAAAAGGGTCCCAACGGCCGTGCCCGCTATAAAATCGAACATGTCATGGGCGGAAAGAACGTTTACTATTTTCTGACACTTTTGGACAAGGGACGTCTTCAAACGCTGCCTTTGGCATTTGATGTGAATAAGAAAGAATGGTTCGACATGGCCTCCAGCGGAGTACGACATTTTCCTGGCTACGCTGATGAGCCAGTGAGCTGGAAGGATTGGCAGTACACTTTCAACACATCATGCTACTCCTGCCACGTCAGCCAGGTATCAACAAATTATGATTGCAGAACTGACACTTACAATACAGTCTGGAAAGAACCGGGAATTAATTGTGAGGCCTGTCACGGAGGGGCTCAAGAACATATAAGGGTCTGTGAAGAGGCCCCCAAAGGCTCCGTTCCCAAAGACCTCAAAATAATCCGTGGCGGTCGTGATTTTTCAGCATCCCAAAATAACGCAGTGTGCGCATCATGCCATGCCAAGGCTATTGTAATTACCGAAACCTTCCGGCCTGGAGATAGCTTCTTCGATCATTTCGGTCTTGTTACTATGGAAAATTCTGACTATTACCCCGATGGACGGGATCTTGGTGAAAATTACACTTTTACATCGTGGCTGATGAGTTCATGCGTCAAATCAGGGAAACTTGATTGCCTTCACTGTCACACATCAAGCGGGCGTTACAAATTCGCTGATGATTCCAAGGCAAACCACGCATGCATGCCGTGCCACAAAGAAAAGGTCGACAATTCAACCGAGCACACTCGCCATAAAG
>CALDNG010000344.1 GCA_937915285.1 uncultured Desulfomonile sp.
CCAATCTCATAACCTTTGAGGCTCCAGACAAAATCCCACACCGGATCGGTAGTTTCGTGGTTCAAACCCTTCATATGAATTTGTAGTACATCTGTAGGCGGTAAGTGGTAAGGCTCAAAGACTGACGCTTGGCCTAGTTCACCGGATGTGATTATTCTCTCAAGGCTTATAACTCCGTGTTGAAACGGGGCATGAATAAGGTAAACCAGATGCTCCTGATTGATTGCTTCAACCCTCTGATATTCATTCAAAAAAATTGGCGTCCTGCATTGGCATGAGGAACTAACGAAGCCAACCTGCTTGCGCTCTTCGATAGGTGGTGTCAAATTCGTCCCACACGACAAATGGAATTTTTCCCTGTAGAACTCTTGGGCGGACCTACTTGAAGTCAGCCACGGTCGTGTAGTAAGTTAGGAATTAATCGTAATGTGATTTAATGGCTATTGATACAATTACTGGCCAAGGGGGTAAATTCAATGAACCCAATTAATCCAGACACGTCAAAGCAATACAATTTTGCCATCAAGACTACTTCTCTTTTCAGCTACCTCGTCAAGGTCATCCTTTTATGCGCCGCCCCTGCAATATTGATGGGTGTTGTACTTTGGACAGAATTTATGATTCATCACGAGAAAAGTCAGAATAATGACGATTTTCGGCTGGCCGAGGACATTTCGGACAGGATTGACGCCGTGATTGTCTCCCACATCAAGGGTTTGGAATTACTGGCCGCATCACCATCACTGAACGATCCTGGTAGGTTAAATGATTTTTACAACGAGATGCTGGCCTTTCATTCGGTTTATGGCAGCCACTTACTTCTCGCGGATCCATCCCGACAGATGCTCCTTAACACCCGGGCCAAGTATGGCGATACGCTTCCGAAGTTGCCGACGCCGACGGGCAAGGCAGGACGAGCCTCATTTACCATAGCTCAGGAAACCGGTAAACCCGGAGTTGGAGACATAGTCTTGGGTCCCGTAGCTGAAGAACCCCTAGTGACCATTGCCGTTCCAGTTAAGCGTGATGGGAAGAGTCCTTTATTTTTATTAAACACGTTTGCAGCTTCCAGGTTTGAAAGAGTCGTCGACGGGATATCTCTGGCGGATGACTATTCAGTGGGTCTCACTGACAGCGCCGGAGTTGAGTTGCCCCTGAGCCCATCCGGATAAAGTGATGAACACACTGCTGGCTCAAACATTGTAGTCAAGTCCGGCCTGACTTCCTGGTCAGTCTCTCTTTCCATACCTGGCGCACCCCATTACAGGCAGGCCCCAGTTCTGTTAATGATTGTCCTTGCCGTTGCCATATTTACCACGGCGGTTGGCGCCCGGGCTGTTGCAACAAAAATCGCCGATTCGGTCAGGAGCCTTTCGGACTCGGGTTTCAAGCCATCATCCCTAAAGGCGTTCACCGAAGTTGAGTCAGCCAGAGCCAATCTGCTTGAGTCTCGTAGGGTAGAGAAAGAGGCCCTGGATGACCTTAGGGCCAGTGAAGAATCACTGAGGAGAAAGAACGAGAGCTTTAGTTTTGCTCAGGAGGCCGCCAGATCTGGCGTTTACGAATGGGATGTCGCCACAAACAAGACGGTTTGGTCGGATCAATTATGGTCCCTAATGGGTCTGGAGCCAAACTCCTGTGAGTCAAACTACGAAAACTGGCAACTATCGACTCATCCTGACGACAGGGAGATGGCTAATAGGGAGACAAGTGAAGCCCTGCGACAAAAACGGGAACTGAACACCCAGATGCGGCTCATGGATCCTCACGGTCAATCCAGATGGGTGGTGTCAAGGGCAAAGCCGGTCCTGAATGAGCATGGTGAGGTTTTGCGTTATATCGGGATAGTGATAGACATCACCGATCAGAAACTGGTTGAGGAAACCCTGCAAAAATCCCAGGAACGCCTTCACATGGCTCTTGACGCGGCGAAAGCGGGAATGTGGGAGTGGAATATGATTGACAACAGCAACTTTTGGTCTGAGGAGTTGTGGAGTCTATACGGTCTGGAGCCTTATAGTTGCGAGCAATCTTACGAAAACTGGTTTGAAACAGTCCACCCGGACGATAGAGAAAGCGTGCGGAATAAAACTCTGGAAGCCATCAAAAGTGGTGGCGATGTTGAAACGGAATGGCGTGTCAATGAACCCAGCGGGCTTTTAAGATACTTGATGGGCCGGGGAAAACTTTTCACGGATGGCCAAGGCCAGCAGAGTGTTTACCGTGGGGTTGTGATTGATATTACCGACCGGAAATTGATGCAGGATGAGCTTCTCCAGCACAGGAACAACCTGGAAAAACTGGTCGAACAAAGGACAGAGGAAGTCAGGGAAAGCCAGAGGCTGTTACAGACAATCATCGACTTTCTCCCGATGGCAGTGACATATCTGGATACAGACGGAAGATATGTCTTTACCAACAAGTCCTTTCAGAGGTGGTGGCTCAAAACTCCCGAGGAGATTTGTGGAAAAACCTTGGAGGAAGTCCATGGAGAGGTACCAGAGTGCGTTCTGACAGAGATTGCGGACGCTATGACGGGTCATGAACAATCACAACAGCTTGTTTACACCTACCCTGATGGCATGACTAGACATATATGGACAAAAGTGGCCCCGGAAATGAACGATGAGGGAACGTTGAGAGGGATAATCAGAATAGGGATCGATGTCAGCGAAATCAAAAATGCTCAGAAAGCTCTCGAAGAGAGTGAAACCCGTCTCAGGGCTTACTTCGAGGCGCCGTTGCTGGGTATCGCCTCCGTTACACCCGAAAAGCGTTTTATTGATGTAAACGACTTCTTTTGTGAAATGTTGGGTTATTCCAGACAGGAAATGATGGGCATGACGTGGCCGGAATTTACCCATCCTGAAGATTTAGACACAAATTTGGAAAATTACAACCAATTGCTCGATGGGAAGACTGACAGGTTATACAGGATCACACGTCTCCTTCGTAAGGATGGCTCCGTTATTTGGGTGAAGCTGTCGGTTAGTCGTATAAGTAACAATGACGGATCAAAAAAATATTTTGTATCCTTTGCACAGGATATGTCGAATGAAAAGCGTCTTGAGCAAACCCTGAAAGATAACCTAGTTTTCCTGGAGACTTTGCTGGCAGCCATTCCCAACCCCATCTGGGTAAAAAATACCGATGGGATGTTCCTGACATGCAACAAGGCGTTTGCAGATTTTGTGGGGCTGTCGAGAGACCAGATCGTCTCTAAAACAATTCACGACGTTTCTCCGAAAGACATCGCCGAAGAATGCTCCATGAAGGATAGTGAACTCTGGAACCGTCCCGGCGTCATGACTTATGAAGCGCTCTTCAATCACCGGGATGGCGCTCTGCATCCGGTAATCATATCAAAAGCGACTTTTACCGATTCAATTGGAAAAGTGGCCGGCCAGGTTGGAGTTATCCAGGATATATCGGAAAGAACAGAAGCCGAACGAGAAAGGATCCGATTACAGGATCTACTCCACGAGGCCCGGAAAATTGCTTCCCTCGGGACCCTTGTAGGCGGCATTGCCCATGATTTCAATAACATGCTTCAAGTCATCGTCGGCTACGGCGAACTGTTGCTGGACGAGATCGAGGGGGGTGGGGCTGAAAGCAAGCTTCTTAGGACCATTTTGAGTACAGCAGAGACGGCAGCCGAAGAGGTGAAAAAGTTCATGGATCTCGGGCAACAGTCCATGGTTTTCCCGAGCCCCACCGATCTCAACCGGAAAATCAGGGAACTTGAGTCCGAAATTTCAAATCTGCCTAACATTAACCGACTCGAGATGGATTTGTTTGATGGGCCTGCAATAATCAAGCATGATCCGGGCCAACTGGGGCAAATCATAATGGCCCTAGCTATCAATGCTTCGGAAGCCATGCCGGATGGCGGAGCGCTGAGCCTGTCAACCACCAAAGTTACCTTGGAGGATTCTTTTGCCAAACTCCATCATGGGGCCAAGGCCGGACCACATGTATTACTCACCGTCACGGACACCGGTAAGGGGATTGACGAGGCCATTCTCCCACATTTATTTGAGCCGTTCTTCAGCACGAAGGAACGTGGCGACATCAAGGGCATGGGATTGGGGCTGTCAGTGACAAGAGGTATTGTCCAGCAACGGGGCGGTTTCGTGACCTGTGAGAGCGAGGTGGGTAAAGGGACCACATTCAGGGTGTATATTCCCGAGATAGAGTCCCCGG
>CALDNG010000345.1 GCA_937915285.1 uncultured Desulfomonile sp.
CTCGAACGATTCAGAGGGTTTTCGGCCTTTCCACATGCTCCCAAGGATTATTAGCGCTCCCACTGCCAGAGCCATGCACATTGTGGTAAACCTCGCAATGTCGAGTAAATGGGCTGCGGTCTGAGATACATCGGCCAGGCCGAGTTGAGCAAGATATTTGGGAATGGCTAAGGCCCTGCTGACTGCGACAATCAGCATTATGCTACCCATCACCACCTTGATCATGTGCTCTTTAACATAAGTGGTTCCAATCGCTCCCAGTTGAACTCCCAACAGGGATCCCGCCAGGATTATAAGAGTTAAACGTATATCGACCATTCCGTGTATTGCCCACTTGATCGAGCCGCCCAATCCCATGAGAAATGCAATGACCAGTTCGGTGGCCGATGCTATCAGACTACCTGCTCCCACCACATAAATCATTCCGGGGACTCCAATAAATCCGCCTACAGCAATGGTTGCTGCCAAAAGGCCGGTAGCAAACCCAACCGGAATAGTGAACCAAAGAGATATGGTGATATTTGCAGTCTTGAAGTGGATCATAGGTGGCAGATTGATAGACTGCAGTTTCAGAGCCAATGTCGGAGTTTCCCCTTCACCACCGGCCTTTAAGGACTTCCAGGCGTCAAAAAGGACGTATCCGCCTACAACTATCAGCACTGATACAAATGACACACTTACATATAGATTCGAGCCAGCTTCTCCCCACCGGGACAGGACCATTTCCTGAAGCTTAATTCCAAACTGAACTCCTACGGTGGCCGATGCCGCCATTACAAGACCTAGTTTAAGGTCAACTTGCCCGAATTTCCAACGTTTGTAGGCTCCAACCATCGCTTTCGGGAACTTGTGGCACATGTTGCTGGCAACAGCAACCGCAGCGGGAACTCCAAGACTCATCATTCCAGGCGTCAAAACAAAAGCCCCGCCAGACCCGATGAAACCGCTGACAAGTCCTCCCACAAATCCGACAGCGAACAGAAAGCTGACATTGAGCCAGGTAAGGTCAATGAATTTGACGCCTTCGAGGGCTAAATCCGACATGTTTATCTCCTTCAGATCTATTTTTACAAACTCATGCGCAGGCGAGGTCTCGGGCGCTGAGAAGTCTTCCTGACAACTTTTTCCGGTCTTGGTTGGGTCCTAGTTTTTTCCGCCTCTATACCCAGCGCAGACCAGAGATTGCTGGAAAATGACCCATGCGCGAATGAAAAAGCAAACACTGTAGCTATCGGGAACGCAGCGTAATAACCGCCCTTTGAGAATACAGCCATTAAAAAGTCCGCATGACTGAAGGCTGCCGCATATAAGGCTCCAGTTATGGCGCCATAAAACAGGGTTTTGCCAATTAGTTTTTTCTTGCCAGAAGCTAAACTCAATGTCATTTCTTTCTCCTGAAATTTTTGACATTCCGATGGAGTGTCAAACGGTAAGGCAACTGCAAACGCTATTCGTGAAATCCCTCAGAGACTAGGCCCTCATTGAGGGATTTCTTAAAGATGGTCTCGCTGTTTTCCTGGTCTGGAGCTTATCAACAGTCCCAAAGTCCGGTCGAGAATGTCTCCACAGGGAACTGGCGGTATTGAATTCACCTTCTTCCGCAAATGCGACCGCCGCTGACATAGCCAAAAACATTTCCACAAACTGCCTCATGATGACCTCCAGTTAAGACTTGGCGTTTGTTCATCGTTAATACAATTAATGTGCCAAAAACTTAACATGCTGTAGTTACATGTGATTCAGGTCATTTTGCGCTAGATGGACTAATGGGGTTTGTGGTCAACAACATTGCAATTCGCAACAATGATTTTCTCTGAAGCTTTAAAAGCTGGTTTAGCGGAAGTTTTTCGCTCCAAGGGATCCGCACACCTTCATTGCATTATGCAACTGTTGGACCTGAGGGGCCAGGTTCGTCCGTCGGTAGTCCGAATCGCATCCAATTAAACATCTTGCAGAAATAATCTGGCGGATTATGATGTGAGTCTTAAAACGTGTTCTGGACGAGGGAATGATGTCATTTTTTCGTAAAACTGAAACTCAGAAGCCTGAAATACCGGAAGAACTGATCCAAATAAGATCTGAACTTGACAAGGGACGACTACCGGAGAACGTCAGGTCTGTAGTGTTGAAGGAACTGGAAAGACTGGAGAAAACAGAAACTTCAGCGGCAGAATACCCCATAGGCTTGAACTATATAGATTACCTGATAGATCTCCCGTGGAATTCTTCAACAAATGACAATCTTGATCTGGACAGGGCTATGTCAATTCTCCAACGAAAGCATCACGGACTGCCTCATGTCAAACAAAGGGTTCTGGAATACCTTGCAGTCAGGACGTTGCGCAATCAGAGTAGATACAGAATTCTGGTTGTTGATGATGAAGAAATGGCCAGGTCCAATATTGAGCACGTGCTCTTGAAGGATGGATACGAAGTCGAGGTTTGTTCGAGCGGATTAGAGGCCGTTGAGACGATTGAACACGGTGAGTTCGATCTGGTTCTTACTGACTTCAGGATGGAGTCGCTTGATGGTGTTCAGCTCGTAGAATCCATCAAAAAGAATTTTCCCAATACCGACATTGTGATGGTAACAGGCTACGCAACGGTTGACACTGCAGTGAAGGCTTTCACGACGGGGGTCTCAAATTTTCTGGCCAAGCCTTTCAAAATTGATGAACTGCGGACAGTGGTGAAACAGATATGTCAGAAACGCAAGAGCGCTCAAATAACACGAGGCCCCATACTTTGCTTTGCCGGACCTCCCGGAACAGGAAAAACATCCATAGGCCAGGCAATAGCGGAGGCCATGGAACGAAAATTCGTCCGACTTTCTCTTGCAGGTCTTAGAGATGAGGCTGAATTGAGGGGGCACAGAAGAACATACGTTGGCGCAATGCCGGGCAGGATAATCGCTGAGATAAAACGGCTCGGGGTAAACAATCCGGTATTCATGCTTGATGAGATTGACAAGATAGGTCAGGATTTCCGGGGGGATCCCGCATCCGTATTCCTGGAAATCCTGGATGCTGAACAAAACCGTAATTTTGTGGATCATTACCTGGACGTCCCTTTTGATCTGTCGTCCGTGATGTTTATTGCAACGGCAAATGTTGTTGAGAACCTGCCAACCCCTTTGTTGGACCGACTTGAGGTCACATATTTCTCCGGATACACAGAACAGGAGAAACTGGAGATATCAAGAGATTACATGATTCCCAATCAATTAAAGGATAATGGTCTGAAAGGTTCTCAAGTTGTTTTTACCGATGCGGCGGTCAGACAACTGATATCGGATTATACTCGTGAAGCCGGCCTGAGGAATCTGGAGCGCGAAATAGCGAATGTCGTCCGAAAACTGGCCATGATTTCGATACGAGATGGCTTTTCGTCAAAACCTCTTACCGTTGACGAAGAGATGGTGACAAGACTCCTAGGCCCGAGAAGGTACCGCCACGAAGTCGCTGACTCGGACAATCAGATTGGGGTATCAACAGGACTTGTTTGGACAGAGTTTGGTGGGGAGATAATTTTTGTGGAGTCCACCAAAATGAAGGGCACCCAACAACTCATTTTGACCGGCTCTCTGGGAAGTGTCCTTCGTGAGTCGGCCCAGACGGCCTTAAGCCACATACGAAGCCACGCCCAGTCCTTTGGGATTGAACCGGATTTCTTTTTTGATCAGGACATCCACATCCATATTCCCGCAGGTTCTATACCAAAAGATGGTCCTTCCGCCGGAGTTACCATCGCCGTATCTCTCATCTCTCTGCTCACTCAAAAGCCAGCCAGGAGGGACGTAGCGGTTAGTGGTGAAATCACTCTGAGTGGAAAAATTCTTCCGGTGAGTGGAATAAGGGAAAAAATACTGGCGGCGCAAAGAGCCGGAGTAAAAACCGTCGCCCTTCCCAGCAGCAATAGGGCCGATGTAGAAAGCCTTACACCTGACATTTGCCTTGGCATGGATGTCGTCTTGGTTGATAAAGTTGCCGATCTCGTGGAACTGGCCCTGGAGCCTTGAAAGATTCACCCATTGCCATGAACAAAACGTCAGTTCATAAATTAACCAAGCTCGAAACTCGTCAAGCCGAACCACTTTTCCAGTGGTAGATTTGGCGCCAGACCATTGTACATCCTCGTGGTTCTGAATACCTCCAGCATGTCCAGTTCATCGGCGATCGACACCGCTTCCGTGTTCACTTGAGGCGCATCGAGAAATATTGGCGCCCCTGTCTGGACGTCTCGAGTTAACGCATCGAATATCGACTTTGCAACCGTTTTATTCTCCGCAAACAGTGGTCCTATCTTGTAGCCCTCACGGCATTCCCTCATGACTCCATATCCTGCAAATTCTCCGTTCAGCATCATTCCAAGGGCCGTCGTTCCCGGCCGGTTAATCCAGGATTTGAGGAAATCCTCCCTGGCAAATCCAAATACCGTTTGATCGTATTCCGCTAGTTGACCGAATGGAGTCTCAACAAGATTCACGATGCTGGAATCCCTCCGGAATTGCCTGTTCTTGATCCATTTGAACCTGAAATTGAGCCATGACGGTGTGAATTCGGGTTTCTGGAGTGAGACCAGGTCTGGCCTCACGCTGTCCAATCCAATTGTACGGGCACCCAGATATTTCATGCCCGCATCCCACATTTTCATTCCAAAACCTGTGTTTCGGTACTGTGGTTTAACAATGTAGAAGCCCATGAAGCCGTAGGTTTCTCCGTAAGGCACTGCTGAAACCATCGCTACGGGCTCCCCGTCTAGCAGTCCCATGAAAAAGCCGTTCGGGTCCGCTTCATAAAAACATTCCGCGTCATGTTTGCCTGGATTCCAACCTTCGAATGTCGCCCAATCCATGGCGATATCCAGTTCATTGCGGTTCATTCGACGAATGGAAAAGGAATTTTCATTCACGTTTCAAGCCCTGCCATTCAATATGGATTTTTACTTGTCAGAATGAGAATGGACGAATTATGCCACCTCATAAATCATGCCCACAATAGCTCAAACATTTTCCCCCACCGTTTTCTCAGGCCTCAGCGAGTTCTTCGAAACGGTGGAAGGTAATGTTGTTTGACTAGAATCGAGAGAGTCCGGAAAGCCGTTCAGGGAGTTCTCCAGACGGGATTCCGGTTTCAGTCGTTTGTTTCAGTAGCTGACCATTGTGAACATCGAAAAGTTCACTCTTGATCTCAAAGGCCTGTTTTTTCTCCGTGAGGGATACCAGTAGGACCCGATCTGCATTTAGTCGGGTCTTCATGAGTTCCAGCAGTTCATTAGTCTGGTTGGTCCTGACGCCCTTTTTGCCGAAAGTCTCAAGAACGACCCGTGGGGGTATGAATTCGAAGTTGCTTCTCATGAGTTCATTCGGCTTAAGGTGCCTATAAAGCGAATCTATCTGCTCCGTGCTGAAACGGACTGAATTTTCGTCCAGCATTAAGACAACAACTACTTTTGGCAAGGTCTGGCTATTTTCAGAACTCACCTTTGACGATTTGGCTGATGGCGCAGGACCGGAATCAGCGGCCCGTTTGGATGAATCCCCGGAGGACTGCGGCGCCTGTTTGCCCTTGAACGGAAGACCTTTGGGAATAAGCGCCACATCGGTTTCCGGAGACATCAACTTTAGCCTCTTGGAAGGAGCGTCCCAGGCCTCAGAACTGAGAGTGGCAATGAATTCAGGCTTTCCTGTGGGATATAACAGGAAAGCGAAAATCACGGTAGCTAGCGCAGCAGTTGCCAATGCAGGGACTTTGAGAAAGGAATATAACCAGTTAAGGAGACTAATGGATTTGGTTTCCTGGTCATCTTTCCTGGTTCCTTGCCTGGGCAGGGCCATGACAATGTTGTTCCAGGTCTGGTCCGGCATTGAGTCGCCCAAGGCTCTGGTTCTAAGAGTGTCAACCTCGTTTCTGCAAAGTTCACAAGAAGACAGATGATCCCTGAGCCTTGATTTAGGATCAGAACCAGATTTCACATAATCAAAAAGTTCCCAGGGTTCCGGACAGAAAAGCGCCTTGTTGTCTTTTAATACTTTAGTTATATTCCTCAAAACGGACATTTCGGTCCGACACGAATCACATGCCTGAAGATGATTAGCGACCTTTTTTTTCTCATCGACAGCAAGTGTGTCATCCATGAATGACAACAGCAAGTCCGTTGGATGGTCGATATTATTGTCATCTTGAGTCATTTGACGGCCCCTTTCTGCTGAACTTCGGCGTACCGGGCCCTGAGTTCGTCAATGCACCTCTTTGTTTGAACCGTCACTGTGTTTTCATTCGATCCCATGATCACGGCTATTTCCCTGAACTGGAGTTCCTGCTCATACCTTAGGCTGATCAGTTTTCTGCATTTCTCAGCTAGTTTCCTGAACGCCAGCTTGAGGTATTGTTTCAGCTCGGCATTGCAGAACAAGTCGTCCTGAAGCATTGACCTGTCTACGAGACTGGAGTTGTGATCAGAATCCAGGTTTTCATTTTCTATCGACTGAGTGTCGCCGGATCTCTTTGCTGCGCTAACAAAACGGAAGTTGTCGATGCAAACCCGTTCTGCTACTACGCAAACGAATTTGGAAAGAGGATGCGCAAAATCATATGTTTTGAGCGCTGACACCATTGATACAAACACGTCCTGACATAAATCTTCGTGACCGCTTTTATGTGTGGCAAGTTTTCTGACCACCACTGTCCTTATAAGACCGGAAAATCTTCTGTAAAATTCGTTCCAGGCGTCTTGAGATCCAGATAAGCAATTTGCAACCAAATCCCGATCATGATCAACGTTTCCGTCTCTCATCGATGTTCCTCATGCCAAACCCAGGTAATTACAGGCTCACAATTTACCAAGCCTTTGCGCAATTTGGAACAAATATTCACGGGAATGCGTCTGATCAATATTTTGTGGCATTTTACGTTAAATTGACTCGCTGTTTAGTTGGGCGTCCACCTTCTCAACAAGATACCTGATGATTCATCTGATGGACCGGCCAAAAGGCGGAGGCCGATCCATTCCAATAAGACAACAACATGTTTGTTGAAAGACACACCGAAAAGCATCAGAGACCGAAAAGGTCCAGGAATTTCTTGACAAACCCTAGTTCAGGGGTCAAGTCTGTATTGATATCCCTAAACATTTCCTCGCTGCTCGTATAGATTTGAGGCCTTTTACCGGCCATGCTGGAAACTCCTATGAAACCTCCGTCACTGACCGCAGCAATGGCGCCTGAGTTTGCGCCGACCGACCTTGTGACTATCGAATTTGAATCAGGCGCTATAATTGTTGCGACAGCCACTTTGCCCCTGATTTTTGAATTATCTGAAGGCTTGGCAGCTATCCCGTTTTTCTCCTCTACTGATTCTTTTTCCTTTGCCCTTGATATGTCAGTAACGCTATGTTTTGTCCGGAAATAGTTTCCAGGGACCCCTCCGCTTATTGTCACCGCAGATTTTGCGCCTGTCGCCACAGCCACAGCAGTGTTAGGCCCTGAAGCCACTATGGCTTTGCTACAGTTCCCACCTGACTGATTATCGTTGGCCACTGCAAATTGGGCGCTTACTGAAATGCAGGCGCATGCTATAGCGCCAATCAATAGTTTCATTAGCTTGTCCTCTCCGTTCTTGCGCCAATCAGTTATTAATCGGGCGCCTCAGGATGAGTCCACCTGAAGCGCAATCATCTCTGCATGACTAGCGCCAGCAAGGGCTACATGATGGCCTGTATCTATATCCTGATGATGCGGCGCTGGCAGCAGCGGAAGCCCTTCCAGCCGATGCGGCGGCTGCTGCAGAAGCGCTACCATAGCCCGCAGAAGCGGCAGCAGCAGAAGCCCCTCCTCCACCGGCGGCAGCCGCAGCAGCCGATGCCGAAGCAATAGCTTCAGACGCCGTGAATAAGGTTGAGACTGTGATGATTAGCATGCAGATGATGGCGATAACTTTT
>CALDNG010000346.1 GCA_937915285.1 uncultured Desulfomonile sp.
GTACCGGTTTTCGGTGTGATCGGGTCTTCCATGTCAACATTAATCTGTTTCCTGGTACTTAATCAGATGCAGTACAAATTCATCAAAAAGAAACTTTTCAGCATAGATTTCTGGTCCGTCTCTTCCAGGCCTTTGCTGGCTTCATTGTTGATGGTGGTGTTGACCTTAATACTAAGGGACAGGAACGTAATTCTGAATATATTCATCTCTGCGGCGTTTTACGGGGTTGTGATAATAGTGATTGGCGGCATCACACGTGAGGAGTTGGCAAAACTCATCTCAATCATCAGTAAAAGGTCGGCATAGCACAGCATATGAAGAGCATAATAAAAAACTGGATGAAAGAAACCCCAATCCCCATCAGGGATGCTACTGAGTCTTTGTTCTATTTGCTCCCGCCAGCGTGGAGGTACGGAAAATCCTATGTTGAGGCATTGAACTTTTTTGAACAGACAGAGACATGGAGCGAGGAACAGTACCGGGCCTATCAGAATCTGAAGTTACGGCAACTGATTTATCATGTTTATGAGAATGTCCCCTATTACAGGCAGATCTTTGACGATAGATCTTTACGTCCATCCGACATTGCCACAGTTGAAGATTTACCCAAGTTACCTTTCCTGACCAAGGATGTGGCCAGAGAGAGACTAAACGATTTGCTTGCTTCGGACATAAAGTCTCGCAAGACGGAGTTCTGGCATACTTCCGGCACTTCAGATGCGCCTTTAAAGTTGGTTCTGGACAAGACTACAGTGGCCTGGGAACGGGCGGAAGCCATGCGAAGATTACTGTGGCTGGGTTACATGAAAGGCAACCGACTGGCCATAGTCAGGGGCGCTCCTCTTACTGACCCTGAAAAAATTTACAAGTATCTTTCCCTAAACCGCGAACTTCGGATTTCGTTAATGCGCTCCGATGAAAAGTCCTTGTTCATTGCGGCTTCTGAACTAAAAAAGTTTGAGCCTGATTTTATTACCGGATGGCCATCTTCCATCTTCCTGTTGGCTTCCTGGATGAAGAGAAACGGGTTCAGGATTCCAACTCCAAAGTATGTGCTAACATCCTCAGAGAACCTTTTCCCGCATTATAAAAGGGAAATAGAAGCTGTTTTTGGAGCGAGGGTTATAGATTCATACGGACAGAACGAACTGGTCGCAACGGCCGTTCAGTGTTCACATGCCAAGGGTTATCATACAGTCATGGAGATGGGTATTATTGAATTGATACCTCACAAGGAACCCTTTTACGAGATAGTGGGAACGAGCTTTTGTAACCCGTCAATGCCTTTGATACGCTACAGGACGGGAGACCTTGCCATACCCTCTGCCCTGCCCTGCATCTGTGGGAGAGCTTCCACGAGTCTGGCGGCAATCTTTGGAAAAACCTCTGACCTGGTACTGAAGGTCGGTGGCGAGGACCTCATGACCAACGAACCGCACCTGGCCCTCTACCAGTTTGAAGAAATAAGGGAAGCCCAGATAATCACCGATGGGGATGACCGCATTAGGGTTCTCGTTGTCCCCTGGCAGACGATATCCGAGGAAAGTGTGACCAGATTGAAGAGTCACATGGCAGATGTTTTGGGGATAAAGCCGGACAGGCTGACCGTGGAGTGTGTTTCTGAGATCATGGGAAATCCTGGCGGCAAGAAACAGTTTGTGGTCGCACGCTCAAGAGACCTTTAGTCTTGAGGGATTTCAAAAACCAAGGGAAATCCGGCATGAAGGGATCGAACAAACCAATGAAAAATGTCCTGATAGTTGGCCCGGTTCCTCCACCTTACGGCGGAATAGCGGCCGTGGTACAGGAAATTGTCAATTCAAGGCTGGCCGAGGATTATTCCTTCGAGATATTCGACGCACAGGAGGGAGCGCCATCGGAATTTAGTCTCTTGAAAAGGTTGCCTTTCAATGTCAAGAGACTTTTAAAATTCAACCTTCTGATACTGAAAAAGAGGTTTGATTTTGCCCATCTTCATTTTGACTGCGGTAGTTTTCGGGGACGGGCGCTGATGATCCTTTCTTTGAGGTTGAGAGGTATAAAGGTTTTATTACACCTCCACGGAACAGGCTGGGAGGTGTTCTATGACGAGGTTTCAGAATCCGAGAGGTTGTTCGCGCGAATCGGCCTGAGAGCGTCCAACATAATAATAGTGCTGTACAGCTTTTGGGTTAGGAAGCTCAAAGAGCTTATTCCCGGCTCTGAGGTTTATGTAACGAACAATTTCGTCGGTCCGGGTGAGCCTGTCCCTGAGCCAATAATCCTGGAATATCGAAAGAAATGTGGTTTTGAAGAAGACGACATAGTGGTCATATTCGTAGGTGGTTTAGGTTGGCGCAAAGGCTGCTATGACATACTGGAGGCCATACCCGCCCTAGTCGCAGAAAACGAAAAAATGAAGTTCCTGTTTGTAGGTGGAGACGACTATCCTGGCGAATTCGAAAAGATAAAAGATCAGGCATCCGAGCATGGGCTTGATCAGAACATATACCTTACCGGGCAGGCATCTCGTGAGGATGTAACTGTTTACATGCAGATGTCCCAGATATTCCTTCTACCGACGTATCGTGAAGGAGCGCCTATTGCTATTATCGAGGCGATGAGGGCTTCTCTCCCGATAATAACCACACCCGTTGGAGGTATTCCGGACATGGTTACCGACGGATTCAACGGACTCCTTATAGAACCCGGACATCCCGAACAAATAGCTCAAGCTGTGCGTCGTCTAGTCGCAGACCCGACACTGAGACGGGAGCTTGGCAGAGCCGCAAATGAGGTTTTCGAGCAGAAGTTCTCATCATCAGCAGCCATAGGACAACTGGAAAAAATGTACGAAAAGATTCTGAGTATCTAACAGGACTCTCTGAATATGTACGAAATGAGACCGGAATCGCAGTGCAGAAGTTAAAATCAACTCCATTTAAAGGGATGAGGCAATAGTCGTGTACAGAACATACAGACCCTACAAAATTCTGCTAATCGCTGGAGACGCTATCATCACCTTGTTGATCCTGATGGCGTTGTTCGGTTACAAGACACATTTGTTCGGCGCCCCTATTCCGGGCGAAATAGCATACCCTAACTGGCTGATATACATTACCAACACCCTTTTATGGCACATCCTTTTCACCCTGACAGGGGTTTATGATTACACGAGGCTTCTGAATTTCAACCAGTTCATAGGCCGTTACAATTCCACGTATCTGGTTTCCATTTTCGTATTCGCTGGCTTCATCTTTTTCATTATTCCCGAGGTAAGTCGTCTGCAGGTTCTCTATTACCTTTTGTTCAATTACCTGGCTCTACTGGGTTTCAGGCTGGTGGTAATCAAAATACTCAGGCATAGAAGCCGAAGGGGCAATCGCAACAGGGTCCTTATACTTGGGACGACCGACCTGGCGGTGAATATTGCCAACACCATAATCAATGATGAGGATGTTGTCTTCCAGCTTGCCGGATTTGTTGACAGTTCTGCGCCCAGGTTTCCAGTCCCGGCGCCATATCTGGGAACCGTCAAGGATTTGGGGGAAATAGTCAGGTCGGGTAACATCCGGGTCGTCATAATTGCATGGAACGACCTGAAAATGGCAGACATCAAACCTCTGGTTCACGCTCTGGACCCCTTACCCGTCTCCATCTTTCTGGCGCCGAATTTCCAGGAATTGTCTATGATAGACTACGAGGTTCAGTGTATTGGTGATCTTTTCCTTATCGGCCTGAGGGAACCGGCGATAAGTGGTCCACGAAGGGTCAGCAAGAGGATACTGGATTTTGTATTGTCTATGATGGCTTTATTCATATCGTGGCCACTGTTCATCCTGATAGCGATTGCAATAAAGCTTGATTCCAGGGGACCGGTGTTCTATTGTTCCAAGCGCGTCGGTGAAAACGGGGATATTTTCAGGATGATAAAATTCAGGAGCATGGTGACGGACGCTGAAGAGCGTCAGGAGCAATGCGTCACCTATGATGATAAAGGCAACCCAATCTACAAAACGTGTAGAGACCCCAGGATTACGAGGGTCGGCAAATTTATAAGAAGGACATCGCTTGATGAGTTGCCACAGATATTTAATGTGTTAAAAGGAGAGATGTCCTGGGTGGGACCTAGACCCGAACAGCCTCACATCGCCGCCAATTACAAATCATGGCAGTGGCAAAGGGTATCCGTTCCGCCGGGAATAACGGGCTGGTGGCAAGTTTCAGGCCGAAGCGATCTTCCGCTGCATCTGAACACCCAGTTTGATCTTTATTATATTAGAAATTATTCGATATTTTTTGATTTACGAATTATCCTGATGACTGTAAGAGAGGTTTTATCAGGTCGCGGAGCATACTGAACCAATTTCGCCGCGCAACAGGAGCTGGACTCAAATCATGAATGCTGACTCCTTTACACTCAAGAAGCTAGGATTTTATCTGGGTGTTGGTGTTCTGGCGCTTGCTTTTGGTTATATTTATGTCCAGGCCATGGGGGCCGGTTACAGATATGTTCTGGTGATAAACGGCGGAGTGGTTTTCTTTGCTGTAGCCGCTATATTCCTCAAAGAAATAAGGCCATTTCTCTTCGTTCTCATGCTGGTGTCCATCCCGATGGGATTTGGTCGACACATAATTTTTGAGCCGATACAGACAGAATCAGTTCCTTTTGCCATCGGCATAAACGTCAATTCTACAGACGTTTTGCTATTTCTGCTTTACGCTGTCTGGATGATAGATCGCTCAGGCAGAACTTCAGAAAAGGTGAAGATGACGCTTGGATCCCCCATCGGTCCACTGATGCTGGGGTGGATAGTGTACATGTTCGTGATAAGTTTAAGCGTCTCCCTGATGCCAAACCACAGCCTCTATCAGGTTTATGCTACAGCCAAGGGATTTTTCATCTTCTTCTTCATAGCAAATTCTATACAGACGGACAGGGACCTGAAGATCACATATTACGCTCTGGTCGCTACCACTCTGAACCAGGCTATTTATCTCATCCTGCAATGGATAACCAAAACCACTTTTACCACTCACGGCGAGGTTGCCACTGCATTTGTTGAACGTGAGGGATTCCGATCGCGAGGTTTTTACGGCGCCCCTGATACTCACGCCGCCCTTAGGATGCTCGTCTTTATGTGTATTTTCGCATACTTCCTCATAACCAAAATCCGGGCTTCAAAGATGTGGGCGTTGGTTTCGATGCTTCTGATAATAAT
>CALDNG010000347.1 GCA_937915285.1 uncultured Desulfomonile sp.
ATAAATTCCAGACAGGAAGCCCTCGAAGCGGTCCAGGGAATTCTGGAAGTGGCTGTACGAAAATTCGGATAGATTTCAAGCGGAAAAACATTTTATCACAGGACTTGGCGACAAACGTCTCAGGAATGTTTCAAGGTGGGGGCAAGGCTAGAACGAATTCAGCGCAGTCCGTGGGCGACTGCGCTGAACAGATATCAAGTTGATCAGTCCTTCCCGAAAGAGGCCCCGAGATTTTCTTTCAGGAGATCTCCGAGGTTGGACGCCACAACATCCTGACTGCTAGAATAACTCTTCTGATCAGTGTCCTGAGCCTTTTCGAGACTCTTTATGGAAAGAGCTATTTTCTTGTCCCGCTTGTTCACTTTAAGGACCATAGCTGTGAGGGTCTCGCCTTCCTTGGTGAAATCAGCAGGCGAACTCACACGATCCTTGGACAATTCCGAGACATGTATCATGCCCTCTATTCCGTCTTCTATCTCAAGAAAAACACCGAAGTCAGTTACCGAGGTGACCTTGCCAGTGACCTTGGCCCCGGTAGGATAGCGCTCAGGTATGGTTTCCCACGGATCTTCTTCGATCTGTTTAATGCCAAGTGAGAATCTTTCATTCTCTTTGTCTATGTTGAGGACTACCGCCTGAACGGTCTGTCCTTTCTTGTAAATCTCAGCAGGGTGCTTGATTCGCTGGGTCCAGGAAATATCTGAAATATGGACCAGCCCGTCTATGCCCTCGTCTATACCAACGAATATTCCGAAGTCCGTAACGTTTCGGATTTTTCCCTCGATCTTGGTGCCTTCAGGATATCTCTCGGCAATTACATCCCAGGGGTTGGGCCTGAGTTGCTTCATTCCGAGCGAGATCCGTTTCTGGGACTTGTCCACGTTGAGGACGACCACCTCGACTTCCTCGCCGATGTGAGCCATTTTTGACGGGTGTCTTGGTTTCTTGGTCCAGGCCATCTCAGACACGTGAACCAATCCCTCAACCCCTTTCTGTAATTCAACGAAGATGCCATAATCTGTGATGCTGACAACCTTGCCGTTCCATTTTGAACCGACGGGGTAATCATCCTCAGCAGTTTCCCACGGGTCAGGATTGATCTGTTTCAGTCCGAGTGACACTCTTTCCTTGTCAGGGTCAAACTTGAGAATTTTTACCTTTATTTCATCGCCAACCTTGATGATATCGGCTGGGTGATTGATCCTGCCCCAGGACATGTCAGTGATGTGAAGCAGTCCGTCGAGTCCGCCAAGGTCCACGAAGGCGCCATAATCTGTTATGTTCTTGACGACACCAGTGAATATCTCGCCGCTCTCCAGCGCCTTGAGAATAAAATCCTTTTTCTCATCCCTGGCCTTGTCCAAGAGAGGACGACGTGAAAGCACTATATTGCCGCGCTTTCGGTTATATTTGAGAACATTGAAGTCGAATGTTTCACCGATATATTTTTCGAAGTTCCTGACAGGTCTGACGTCGATCTGAGAACCAGGCAAAAATGCCGGAACGCCGATGTCTACCTGCATTCCGCCCTTGACACGAGAGATTACTTTTCCGGAGATTGTTTTTTCTGTCTCGCAGATTTCCGCTATCTCATCCCAAATGCGGATCTTGTCTGCCTTGGTCTTGGAGATTTTTACTCCGCCAGAGCTTTCACCTGTATCTTCCAGAAACACCTGTACCGTATCACCAACAGAAACGGTCAATGCGCCCTGTTCATCCTGGAACTGCTCTAAAGGTATCTGGCCTTCAGATTTAGAACCAACATCAATCATCACGTATTCAGGCGTGATCTGAACGACCACCCCGCTTACGATTTCTCCTTCCTGGGCTTTGTGAAAACTACTCTCTACAAGCTCTGCGAAGTTCTCTTCTCTTGATATCTCCTGACCATCTTCATCGGACAGAAGGTTGTGGTTAGATTGGGTTTCCAAGTTTTCCATCCAGCTAACACCCCCGGACTCTTTTGTGCAGCTAAGCTTTATTCAACTGTTCTGAATAATCTATTATATATATCCGTTTTTACAACAAGTGACAACAAAAAGTTTCACAACTGAAATCTTTTTGTTAATTAAATGTGTTTTTTAGTCTTGATTCGTATTTATCTTCAACTATTTGCATCATCCGCTTCAAAACCTCTTCCGGTGTCAGATGGGTAGTGTCGATCAAAACTGAATCTGGGGCTGGAACAAGTGGGGCAGTCTCTCTCGATTCGTCCCTGATATCCCTGGCGCGCATGTCGTTGAGAACCACCGAGTAGTAAGGCTTTTCTCCCTTGGCCAAAAGCTCGGCAAACCTTCTCTTGGCGCGCTCTTCAATATCCGCTGTTATGAAAAATTTCATGAAGGCGTTCGGAAATACGACCATGCCCATGTCGCGTCCCTCAGCAACGATGTTCCAGCTAGCTGCGACACCTCTCTGGATACCGAGCAACGACCGTCGAACCTCAGGCAATGCGGCAAACCGAGAGGCAGCCACGCCTACATACTCTTCACGAATTTCATCCAGTAGTTCGATACCGTCAAGAAATATCCGCATAGATGAAGCCAGCGGCTCCACCCTTATGGTAATGGCGCCAAGCATGACGTCGGGAACACTCTTGGAGTCTATCGACACGCCTTGTCTCAACAGCGCCAGAGCCAGAGTCCTATATATTGCCCCACTGTCCAGAACAAAATAGCCCAAATCCTTGGCCAGTCTTTTTGACAATGTTGATTTTCCGGCTCCAGCCGGGCCATCTATAGTAACAACAATTTTTCCAGGAGCAGCGTCCCTGATTCCAGAACCTACTATATTCATGAATTTTCTGTCCGTATTATGACACTTCTAATACCGACATGCCCAACAATTAAACTGGTTGGCATGTCATCCGTCTAAACTTTCACAAAAAGGGTTGATCCAATCTTCAGGCATTCATTCCGTAGACTCACTTCAACCCGTTTTTTTCATGATCATTTTGAGTTTCGATATAAAAGCCATATTCTGCTTTAATGTCCCTATTGTGACCCTTATGTGGCCAGGCATTCCAAAACTCGTGAGTCTGCGGACAATCATTCCCTTTTTGAGAAGCTCTTCATATATTAGACCTGCGTCTACAGTGGGGGAGAAGGTCAAGATCGGAAGAGCACACGTCTGAACTCCAGTCACGAGTGGATATCT
>CALDNG010000348.1 GCA_937915285.1 uncultured Desulfomonile sp.
CGACCACCGAGATCTACACTCTTTCCCTACACGACGCTCTTCCGATCTTATAAGAGAGGTGGTCACCAGACTTGATTGACAAAGCTCACGAGAATTTTGCTCAGGAAATCAGTTCAAAAAAAAAGACGATTCTGAAGAATGGACTGATCCTTACCAAACCTGGGTCATCTGCAGTTGAGGTTAACCGTTACACAGTTCTGGAAGATGACATCATAGGCGCGATCAATTCTGCCGAGGAACCGGAAGACTGTCTGGCCGAGGTAATAGATTGCTCCGGCTCCATTATTCTACCTGGTTTTGTAAACTGCCACAATCACACTCCCATGAGCCTGTTAAGAGGCTTGTCTGATGACCTGCCCCTTGATAAATGGCTGTCGGATTACATCTTCCCAATAGAGTCCAGATTTGTAAACCCGGAATTTGTTGGCATCGGGGCAAGACTGTCCATGATGGAAATGTTGTTGTCAGGGACCACCACCGTGGCTGACGCATATTTTTTTATGGAGAGCGTAGCTGAGGCCGCAAACGATTTAGGGATTAGGGCTATCGTCGCTCAGGGGATAGTCGATTTTCCAACGCCGGACACCAATGACAAAGTCCACTGGAAAGAAAGGATAGGCAGATTTCTAGACACATTTCAGTCTGGACCTTTGACCCAGCCGGCGCTGTTCTGTCACTCACCCTATCTGTGCGGCGAAAAGACTTTTATCGAGGCTCACGAGATTGCTGGCGCCAAAAACATGCTCCTTTTTTCGCATGTTTCTGAGACCCGTTCTGAGGTTCAAGACTCCATTGAAAAATTCGGATCGACCCCCTTCGAGCGTCTTGCTACCATGGGAGCGCTAGGACCCAATTTTGTCGCAGTACACGCTGTTCATGTGACAGATGAGGACCGTCAAATAATTCGGGACAATGGGGTTGGGATTATTCATTGTCCACGAAGCAACTTGAAATTGTCATCTGGCCTTGCCCATGTTAAAAAGTTTCGCGATCTGGACATAAGGGTTGGTATTGGCACTGATGGCCCGGCAAGCAATAATAACCTTGATATGATTGAGGAATTACGTTCAGCAGCGCTCATTTCCAAGATAGTGGGCTGTCAGGAAGACGCAATGAGCGCCGAGGATGTCCTGGCGGCCGGCACGTATGGTGGAGCTTCGGCCTTGGGCCTTGAACATGTGATCGGATCTCTTGAAGCAGGTAAATATGCGGACGTGATTATTGTTAATCTGAACAGTCCACATCTGGCCCCAGCCTATAATCCTCATTCCATGCTGGTTTACTCATCGAGGGGCTCGGATGTGAGAGATGTTTTTGTTCATGGAAGACATGTGGTTCGGGATAGAGAGATCACAACCATTGACGGTGAAGGTCTTATGAGGGAGACTGAAGAAATAGCCAGATCGGTCTCCAAAAGTTCCGGTGTTCCATTCTGGGGAAAGCGCTAAAATATGACTGAAAAGATAACATACAAAGATGCTGGAGTTGATGTCGATCTGGCCGAAAGGACAATTAACTCCTTGTCGGATAGGATAAAGTCTACTTTCAGACCTGAAGTGATTGGCAGGATGGGCGGTTTTGCGGCTCTATTCCGCCCCAACTGGAAGGACTATTCGGATCCTGTCCTGGTTTCGGCTACTGATGGAGTGGGCACAAAACTAAAATTAGCGTTCATGACTGGGATTCACAATACCGTGGGCATTGATCTTGTCGCAATGAATGTCAACGACTTGGTGGTTGTGGGTGCAGAGCCACTCTTTTTCCTAGACTACTTTGCTACCGGTAAACTGGAGCCAGACATTTTTGAAGCAGTGGTTTCAGGTATTGCCGACGGTTGTCAACAAGCGGGCTGCTCTCTGATAGGGGGCGAAACCGCAGAGATGCCTGATTTCTATGCGCCAGGAGAATATGATCTGGCTGGATTCTGTGTCGGGATGGTGGACAAATCCAGAATGATCGATGGTTCATCCATTCAGACGGGTGACACGCTTATTGGCCTGGCTTCCTCCGGGCTGCACAGCAATGGATTTAGCCTTGTGAGAAAACTGGTTCTTGGTTCAGGCGTCCATCGATTGGATGACGTACCTCAGGATTTTGAAAAACCTCTTGGACAGACATTACTCACTCCCACAACAATATACGTGAAGCCTTTGATGTCATTGAACGCCAGGGTAGAGGTTAAGGGGCTGGCGCATATAACCGGGGGTGGTTTTACCGGCAACATCCCAAGAATTCTGCCTCCTGATAAAAGCGTAAGGATCACCATCAGTTCCTGGCACATTCCTCCAGTTTTCCGGTTTCTCCAGAAATTGGGCTCATTGGAGGATTCTGACATGTTTGAAACGTTCAACATGGGAATTGGAATGGTAGCCGTTGTCAACCCTGCCGACACATCCATGGCACTAGAATGCCTCAGGGAAAACGGGGTTGAATCGTGGGTGATCGGAGAAGTAACAAGTTCCGATAATTGTGGACCCAGGGTGTCTATCGTATAGTTGGGAATTTTGAATTGAGTCGCCTATCATAATCAGATGCCTGATCAATTACTAACTAACCTTGTGAATCGCGGATACCCAAAACTAGCGCAGTTTGTCACAACACTCTCTGCGGATTCTTCGGCATTTTTTTACAGTTTTCTAGGTGAAATACCTAACCCATCAGTGCTGCTAAACCGACTGGAAGACATCCTGATAGATGTGACCGGTGAGGACATGGCGGAAATTGCCGAGGCTGATCAGTTGCGCGGGGTATTCTTGAGCGCCATATCCGGTTCGAGTTTTCTGTCTTCGATCATACGTAGGAATCCTGGATTAGCCAAAAAGGTTTTTATTGAACGAGGATGCTTTCAGTTCAAGGACCTCGAACGCAAGGAATTGGAAATCGGGAATCTGACCATAGGGGTAAAGCAGCCTGCCGAATTTGACAGGATGTTGCGCCTCTACAAGGAGGAGGAATACCTGCGAATAGGGGCGAGGGATCTTGCCGGGCTTGCGGAAGTCACTGAGGTGATGAAAGAACTGTCGGACCTGGCCTGCTCCGTCATTCGCGCCTCGATGGACTACCACTTCAAGAGGCTCATTCACAAACACGGAGCGCCGCCTGGGCTGGACAAAGGGATGGGAGTAGTGGCGCTAGCAATGGGAAAACTATCTGGTAAGGAACTTAATTTTTCATCAGATATTGATTTAATCTTTCTGCGAGTCCCTGAGGAGGGTTGGACCGAAGGACCTGCAAGAATATCGGTAAGCCAGTTCTACGAATCGTTGGTTAGGTCAGCATCCAGATCATTGTCAGAAGCTACAGAGGATGGTTTTGTGTTCCGGGTTGATTTGCGTTTACGTCCGGAGGGAGAGAAAGGTGAGCTTGTTCCGTCGGTAGCCAATGCCCTAGACTATTATTTGGCTTGGGGCAGGACTTGGGAGAGAGCTGCTTTGATGAGAGCAACTCCCGTTGCAGGAGACGAACAATCGGGATTTGAATTCCTCAAGGATCTGGAGCCCTTCATTTACCGAAAACATCTTGATTATTCGACACTTGATGACATACGCGAGATGAAGGCCAGGATTGAATCCCAACTTCGACTCAAGCCCGGGGTGAATATCAAACTTGGACAGGGTGGAATACGGGAGATAGAATTCTTCGTTCAGTCCTTGCAGTTAATCAACGCCGGGAGAACTCCTCGTCTCAGATCAACCTCAACCCTTATATCGCTTGAGCTACTGGTGGAATGCAATCTTCTCGACCCTTCTACTGCAGAAGCCCTGAGAGAGGCCTATCTCTATTTCAGGAAAACCGAACATCGAATTCAGATTGACAAACAATTGCAGACTCATGAGCTTCCGAAATCACAGGAAGACATGGAAGATCTTGCCTTCAGAATGGGATATAGGATTAGAGCGCTGGAGAAATTCCTTTTTGATCTGGAGA
>CALDNG010000349.1 GCA_937915285.1 uncultured Desulfomonile sp.
ATGTGGCGACAAAAGTGGTTCCTTGGGCAGGACGTGATCTGAAAGTAATTCGCCCACCATGTTCTTTCATTATTTTCTGCGTGACCATCAAACCCAAGCCTGTCCCCTTATCACCCTTGGACGAAAAAAATTCTTCAAATACTTGATCCTTGACATCCTTGTCAATCCCAATCCCATTATCGGCGACTTCAAAAACCACCGCTCCGTCAACACCGCTCCTTGTCCTGATTTCGATGAGATGCCTATCTTTCATAAGGTCCATTTTGCAGGCGTCCATAGCGTTGCTGACCAGGTTCGACAGAACATTGACCAGTCCATCTGGGTCCAGAACGGCAAATTCTATTGTTTCATCCAGTTTTGTATTCAATTCTATCGAATAACGACCGGCGGCATCCTTGAAGGAATTACAAACTTCAATGGCTATCCTGTTGGGTTCCACTTTTTTCAGATTCGGCTCACGGTCCTTTGAACAATAGAGAATATCCTTAACCAGCCGGGATATCTTTTCGAAATTCAGAAGCACAATTTCCCAGCCCTCCCTAACTTCCTTCTGATCCTTGTCCTCTAATCCCCGGTTAACTATGTAGATGCCACCATCTAGCCCCATCATGATATTCTTGATGCTGTGAGCCATTCCGGCCACCGTTTGTCCCAACATGATCAACTGCTTCTGCATCTCCTTTACCGAGGTGATGTTGACAGCCGTCTCAATTACTCCCTTGATTGTTCCGGATTGGTCCCTGAATGGGGATGAGTAAATTATGACATTGATTCTCTTGCCACTCTTGGTGATCAGTGTCATTTCCTTGTAGTGAACCATTCCGTCAGCAAAAGTGCTTTTGACCGGGCAGAATTCGCATTTGGAGGAGTCTATCCTGTAGAGATCCCTGCACGTGCGTGAGTTGGCGTCTCCAAAATCCCGGCGATGATATTCGTTGTTCCAGAGAATGCGGAGGTTTTCATCCTGCAGAGTGATGTAGCAGGGAATTGAGTCGAGCAGTAGCAGGTAGTCTTCATTTCCTAGATTTGACATGGCGGCGCTCCACTCGACTCAGAGCAAAAAGGAGATTGACGGATGAAATGAGACTGTATCAGGACCTCCCTGATAGCCTCACAAGTTGAAGACTGACAACTATTCTAGCCAATGGAATCCTTCACGACTTTTAATAGCTCGTTTCGGTCGACAGGTTTGTCAAAGACGGCCACTGGTTTTGAAACAGCAAGATGCCTTCCGGCCAAACCGCTGATGACAATTATGGGAATATCCTTTAGTTCTTTGTCTTTGGTGACATTTCGATAAAAACGGGTCCCAGTTTCATTCGGCATCTGGAGATCAAGAGTGACCAGGTCGGCCCTCTCCTTCTTTAGCATCTCGAAGGCCTCCTCACCATTCGACGCCGATCGCGTCTCATATCCAGAATCTTTCAGAAATGCCGTGAGGTATCTTACAACTGACGGGTCATCATCAACGACTAATATTTTCTTGGGCATGACGGACTCCCTTTAGCGATCGTTCTAGTGTTTCTCAGGCTCAAAGTCAGGATGATCGTAAAGTATGGGCATCCTGTTCATTATCCATTGGAAAGTCAGTATTCCGATTGTAACGATGGTTATGGTGAGGACAACCTCCATCCAGTGCGGGAAATAGCGCTGCTCTAGAGGCAGATGCCAGTTGAACGCTATTATTGAGTGGTTGAGGCGATTGAATATGATGCCTATTACAGTGACAATCGCCAATGAACGCACCATTCCGGCAAGTTCGTTCTGGATCGCATACATGAAAAGAATGGCAGGAATGAGCACAAATCCTATGACCTCCACGAGATAAAGATAGCCATATGGAGTGTTGAGGTATCCCCAGTTGTTTCCATGAGCTAACCCTATCACCTTCATGAAGAAATAGGCGAACAAGCCTACAGAAGCTGCTTTACCAAGCCCCAAGGTGACTCTGTCAAGATGCTTGGGGTCATGGTCCTTGATCTGCTGCGCAAAAATCCTGTGGGAGGCTGAGCTTTCAGCAATGGTCATCACTATACCCCCAACTACAGCAGACATGAAGAACCACAGGGGAATATACTCCGAATACCACAAGGGATGAAGCTTTTCCGGCATCAACAGAAAAATGGATCCAAGGGCTGACTGATGCAACATGGATAGACAAACGCCAAAAATAGTAGCCCCTAGAGTGGCTTTTATAAATATCCTCCTAGCCTTTTTCATATTGAGCCATTCAAAAATAGCGGGACACCATTCTACAAATTGACAACTAAGATAGAGCGCCACGTGCCACGCCACAAGGAATAAAACCGAATTGACACCCCATGAAACAAACATGGGGTAAGGAATGCGATAATATCGCCCCAGGTCAAACGTCAGAGCTATTATTGCAAACAGATATCCAAGAAAACCGGTCAGTACAGCGGGCCTGAATAGAAAAGCGTATTCCTTCATTCCGAAAAGATGAACCGCTGAACCTATTACAAAACCTCCTGCGGCCAGAGCCACACCACAGAGCATGTCAAATCCGATCCATATACCCCATGGATTGTTGTCATTCAGGTTCGTGGAAGGCCCGAGGCCGTAGATTATCCTGTAAATTATTACAGGTATCCCTATTGCCAGTATGACTGCAACAACACCGTTGAATGGGGTGATGTTGCTTTTGAGATATTGCTTGAACGTCATACCAAGGAAGATGTTTTCCTGAACCCAGGTAGGCTTGAATTCAGATTGAGCCGCCGACGCATCCATCACTTGCCCTCCTTATTTTCAAGCGCTTGTTTTATCGCTTTTTCTTCCAGCACATCCCGTCGATGCTTGAAACTGTAAAGACCCATTGCAAGGGCTGGAATGACAATAAATACCGGTGAAACAAGCGAAAGGAACGGTTTACTGAGGCTCGGTATTGGAGTAGACCCGAGATCGGTCCTGAATCCGATCCTGTCAAACGGAACAGCAGACAGATACATCCAGCTCACACCACCAACCTCTTTTTCACCATAAATGTGGTTAACATACCTTCCAGGGTGAGATCGGAAGAGCGTCGTGTAGGGAAAGAG